>CAYFTY010000093.1:0-9639 GCA_964346045.1 uncultured Bradymonadales bacterium
GAGCGCGGTTGGCCTGCAGATCGAGAAAGCCGAGCACGAGCGAGCCGGCGAGGCTCGAGAGGCGCACGCGCTGGAAAAGAACCATCGAGAAGAAGATGGCAAAAATGATCAACGTCGTGCCGAGATCGGGCTGCTTGAGAATCAACGCCAGCGAACCGCCCACCACAGCAAATGGGATGGCGAGTTGGCGAAGCGTCAGAGGCTGGTCGAAATTTCGGTCGTGGAAATATTTCGCGGTGAAAAGAACGACTGTAATTTTCATCAACTCAGACGGCTGCATCAAAATGAAGCCGAGGTTCAGCCATCGCTTCGACCCGTTCAGTTCGGTGCCCACCAGGAGCACGAGTATCAACAAGAAGACGACCAGGCCATAGATCAGATAGGCCGTTCGCTCGAAGATTCGATAATCGAAGAGCGCGATCAAGGCGACGAGACCGAGGCCGGCCAACATCCAGATCAACTGCGTGACGTGAAGTGCAAAGCCGTACGAAGCGCTGGCTGCGCTGTGCAGATTCATCAAACCGACGATGCAGAGACTCAACACGAGCACGAGGAGGCCCCAGTCGATTCGACGCACGAGACGTTTCAGACGTGATTCACTCACCGTCGTCCCCCACGGCCTGCGTCTCCTCTTCGCCGCTCGTTGGCTCGTCTCGCGCGTCGTCGGGCCTCAGCGAGCCGGCCTCACCGAGCTTCCGCTCGAGCTCGGACTCGGCGCTCTTGCTAAAATAGTGGTCGAGGATCTTCATGGCGGTTGGCGCACCATCGCTTCCCCCATGACCGCCGTGCTCGAGAAGAACCGCCAGCGCTATGACTGGCTCCTCAACGGGCGCGTAGGCTGCAAACCACGCGTGGTCACGCAGATGGATTGCCTTGTCTCGGTTCGCTACACGAATTTTACCAATCTTGTGGACCTGCGCCGTTCCGGTTTTGCCTGCCACAGTAGTCGACTCAATCTGGTCGTCATATGCCGTGCCACCATCTTCGGCGACGGCAGCGACCAATCCGTCTTGCACCGCCTTCATGGTCTCATCCGAGATCTGAATCTTCTTTCGGCGCCGCGGTTCGAACTCGAAGAGCGTCGTCCCATCGGCTCGCACGACGCGGTCCACGATGCGCGGATAGTAGATATCGCCGCCATTTCCGATCGCTGCGTAGGTCAGCGCGGTCTGCAGGGGCGTCACGAGCGTGTCGCCCTGCCCCAGTACGGTGTTCAGCGCAAAGCCATGTTGGAATCCGCCGGGGCTATTTTTGCGATGCCATTCTTTGGTCGGAACGCGGCCCACCGACTCGTTGTTGATCGGAAATCCCGTGCTTTCACCAAATCCGAATGCATAGGCAAATTTAGCGATCGCATCGATGCCGACTTCTTCAGCCACCTTGTAAAAATAGACGTCGCACGACTGCTGTAGAGCCTCGACGACGTTCATCTTCCCGTGTCCGCCACGCTTCCAGCACCGGAACCGTCGACCGCCAAAACGATACGAACCGCGGCATGTCACTTCGTCATCGCGGTCCATCACCCCGAGTTCGAGTGCTGCTGCGGCTCCTGCCACCTTGAACGTCGAGCCCGGAAAATAGGCGCTCACGCTCTTATCGAGCATCGGTTTGAACGGATCGTTGTCGTTGCGCAACTTCTCCTGGCCCGAGAGACGCCCGCTCCACGAATTCGGGTTGAACCCGGGCTTGGAATACATGCCGAGGATGCTTCCATCGCGGGGGTCTACCGCGACAGCCGAACCCGCCGGATAATCGCGCAGCGCCTTCTCCATGGCGAGTTCCAATTCGGCATCGATGGTGAGCACGATGTCCCTTCCGGGCACCGGACTCACCTTCTGATACTCTCCGATCAAAAAGCGAGTCTCGGCCTCTCCCTGCGGAATGCCACGTGCGTCGACCACCGAACGCTCGATGCCCGGTGAGCCACGCAGCACGGCCTCGAAAGCCTGCTCGACCCCCATCCTGCCAATATAGTCTCCCGGGCGATATCCCAGCGGCTCCAGCTCAGAGAGCTCGTTGGGCCGAACCTCGCCGACAAACCCCACGAGGTGAGCTCCGACCGAATTCAGCGGATAGTGTCGATGCGACATCGCTCGCACCGAAATGCCGGGCAGTCGCATTCGATCGGTTTCGATCTGAGCCACCTGGAACCGAGTCACGTCGCGCGCGACGAGCACTTCTCCCACGTTGCGGGCGATCTCGTCTTCAATTTGTTCGTATTCCTCATCCGAAAAACTCAAGTATCGCTGCAAGATTTTGAGCGTAGGCCTTTGACCTTCAGGCGTTTTTTCATAGAGATGAGGTATCAAGTAAACGTCGAACGACGGTCGATTCTCAGCCAAAACGTTCATGTTTCGGTCGAAGATTCGCCCCCGGGGTGGCCGAGTCTCGACGTTCCGAATGATGTTCTCGGTCGATGCCCTGAAATACTGGTCGCCCTGAATCACCTGGATGTACCAGAGACGCCCGAGCAGGACGCAAAACGCAAGCGCGACGAGGACGAGCATCACCAGGTACGTCGAAGTGTCTTTTTGACGTTGTTGGGGTGAAGTTACCATCGTCTACTCATCCATCCGCAAATCGCAGTCCGCCTGACGGTCTCAGCCGCTCGTCCACGCGCTCGGTGGCGCGCAAGAAAGCAGGCGTGAGTATGGCTCCGCCGAATGCCGCGAGTGGCAGCTGCCAGAGAATCGCAGGCAACATCGACGAATCCGGCGTTATCAACAATAAGGCGAATACCATCAAGAGTCCGTGAACTACGGCTGCACCTGCCCCTACGACGACCTCGGTCAACAGCGAGCCGCTCTGTACGGTGACGCGCAGCGCCCTCAGGATCAAGAAGAGCCCGACCGTTCCAAAGGTATAGAGGCCGAGCGGGCCGCCCGTCATCCATTCGAAGGGAATCAGTAAGAAGACCAGGGTCCACGAAGCGAGCACAAATTCCCGACGCAGGCCAAGATAAGCAACGATCGCGATCGACGACTGAAGCGCCACCCCGTCAAAGCCCAGCTCGTCGAGTAATACGCCCTCGAAGATCAAGATCACACATGCCACCACGAACACGATCCCTGCTGGCATTATTTCGTCCCCACGATCACGAAGACCTCTTCGATGCGACCCATGTCGACCGCCGGCTCGATGATCGCCGTCTGAAAAAGATCGCGGTCGTTTCGTTCGACCTCGCGCACCGTGCCGATCACGAGCTCCGGCGGAAAGACCTGGTCCATGCCGCTCGTGACCATCACATCGCCAACCCGCACCTCATCTTTTTCGCGAAGATACGCCAGCCGTGCATTGTAGTCGGCTTCGTGACCGAGGCCTTCGACGATGGCCTGAGCCCGTGTGCGCTGGGCGAGCGCATCGATACGATGCCGCGGATCACTGACGACGAGCACGTCGGCAAACGCACCGTAGACACGGTGAATCTGACCGACGACGCCGTCGGCTACGACCACGGGCATCCGGGGCTCGAGCTCGATATCCCCCGCGTCGATTTTAAGCTTCAGCACGCGAAAATACGGGGTGATGTCGCGCGCGATTACGCGGGCCGGTACGAGCTCTAATTCGGGACGCCGGACTTTGAATCCTGCCATACGTCTCAGGCGGTCATTCTCCTGAAGGACCCCGATCAGGCGTGTCTTTTCTTCGCGAAGACGCGCAATCTCGGCCTCGAGTTCGTCGATTTCACGGTCTTCGTCGCTCTGGAAGAGAGAGGCCACGACCCCAAAGCTCGAGGCCACCAGCGAATGGGTCCCCGACTGCAGCCAGGTGATGGCAGACATCCCGAAACGTGCCGGAGCCGACGTGCTCTGTCCGACTTGTGCTCCTGCGGATGTCGAGAGCATCACGAGCGGAATCAAGATCAGGATCAGCGCCGTGATCTTTCGTTTATGGGTCTGCCAGATCGAGTACATGGATCTTCACTGCGACGAGCTTCACGTGGAGTGTTCGGCGACGTCGCGTAGCAATTCGATTTCGTCGAGCGCTTTTCCGCTGCCGATCACGACTGCCGACATCGGGTCGTCAGCAATGATGACGGGCAGTCCGGTTTCTTCGCGCAGGAGGATATCGAGGTTTTTCAGGAGCGCACCGCCGCCGGCGAGTACGATTCCCTTGTCGACGATGTCCGCCGAGAGCTCGGGCGGAGTGCGCTCGAGTGCAATGCGAACGGCCTCGACGATCGAGTTGATCGGCTCCTGCAGTGCTTCTCGAATTTCGTCGGAATTCACTTCGAGCGTCTTCGGAAGTCCAGCAACGAGGTCGCGGCCTTTGACCTCCATCGTCATAACTTCTTCGGTCGGATATGCGGTGCCGATCGTGCATTTGATCGTCTCGGCAGTGCGTTCGCCGACGAGCAGATTATATTTGCGTTTCATGTGCTGGATGATGGCCTCATCCATTTTGTCGCCGCCCACACGAACCGACTGCGAGTATACGATGCCCGAAAGGCTGATCACTGCGACCTCGGTGGTTCCGCCCCCGACGTCGACGATCATATTGCCCGAAGGCTCTGCGATCGGAAGACCTGCACCGATGGCTGCTGCCATCGGCTCCTCGATCAGATAGACATCGCGGGCGCCAGCCTGAAGTGCCGACTCGCGAACGGCGCGCTTCTCGACCTCGGTGATGCCGAAGGGCACGCAGATAATGATGCGGGGAGCGATCAGCTTTCGATGATTGTGCGCGCGGCTGATGAAATAGCGAAGCATTGCCTCGGTAATTTCGAAATCGGCGATCACCCCATCTTTCATGGGACGAATGGCGACGATGCTGCCCGGTGTGCGCCCGAGCATTTCTTTGGCATCTCGACCCACCGCCTTCACGCGCTTTCCGCCGCGCGCGTCCTTTTGCACCGCCACGACGCTCGGCTCACTACACACGATCCCCTTGCCGGCCGCATAGACCAGAGTATTCGCTGTCCCGAGATCGATGGCGAGATCGTTCGAGAAAAGACCGAGTACCTTGCTGAACATCGCACTTTACCTGCCCGGCTCGACCGGGCTTTGGAGGTCGTCGCGTGCTCATCACGCGAGGCCCGCTTAAGTATCAAGCATGTTCCCTTTTGGACAAGTAAAACATGCGCGACGACTGCAGCGTCCTTTTCGACCGCCAACGCTGCTCCTCAGTCGCGCTGCCGCTTGCAAAGGCGGGGTCCACCCGTTAACATCCGATGCCTTTCGGCGACGAAATATTTCGCATCGCCCGATATTACTTGAGGTTCCGGTCGTTTCGACGGCATCAAAACCTCCTGATTTGTAGGTCCGAGGGACACCAAAATGCTTTCAGATATTCGGAACGCGTCCAAGAGTGGCTGGACATATATCCTGGTCGGCGTCCTCATCGTCGTCTTCGCCGTCTTTTTCGGCGCTCCCATCGACTCGTGCGGGGGCCCCAAAAACCGCGTGCTCCTTGCCAAAGTTGCAGGTGAACAGGTCCACACTGACGATCTGAATCCGATCTTCAATCGGGTATATGGCACGCGCCGCACCGTCGAAGACTCGCAGTTGCTCAAGCAGCAGTCGACGTCTCTGCGGGCCGTGTTGCTCATCCATCTTCTCTCGGAACGCGCCAGAGAAGCAGGCGTGCGAGTCGATGAAGATGAATTTCAGACCTACATCAAGAATTTCTACCGAAACCCCGAGTTCCGTCTCTACAGCCAGAATGGGAGTTTCGACGGACCGCAATATAAGAACTGGGTCCAGTACGGACTGCGCGTCAGCATTGCCGATTACGAAGACTTCAAGCGTCGTGAGCTCCTGGCCCGGAAATGGCTCGAAACCCTCGAGATGCAGTATCAGGCTGCAGACTGGGAAATCGAAGAACTTCATGAGCTACGCAACCATAAAGTCGATCTCGAATACCTGAAATTCGACCCGAGCAAGATTCAGGAATCCGTGCCTGTCACCGACGAAGAAGTCGCGCAGTATGTCTCGACCAATCAGGATGACATCGCCACATACTACGAGGCGAATAAGGCCGATTACGAGGATCCTGCACAGGTTCGCGTACGCCGCATCTTCATCCTGAAGCCCGGCGCAGAGGAAGGCGACGACGCACGCGATGAAGCCCAAAAGAAATTCGAGACCGCCAGAGAACGCGTCAGGAGCGAAGACTTTGCAACCGTCGCCGGAGACATGACCGAAGACTACGCCAAAGA
Source organism: uncultured Bradymonadales bacterium (assembly GCA_964346045.1). Lineage (GTDB taxonomy): Bacteria > Myxococcota_A > Bradymonadia > Bradymonadales > Bradymonadaceae > CAYFTY01. The sequence goes on from CAYFTY010000093.1 coordinate 6,158, forward strand.
GCAACAAGGACTGATGGACTGGTCGACGACCGAGAACCTCGATCAGAACATCGCCAACGCACTCGAAGGCGCCAAGGTCGGCGACGTGCGCGAAGTCGAAACCGATTTCGCCTACATGCTCGTCAAACTCGAAGACCAGAAAGAAGCCAGCACGACCTCGCTCGAGGAAGCGCAGAGCGAGATTGCTCGACTGCAGCTTCAGAAGAAAAAGGTCGATACGGAAGTTCAAAAGATGGTCGACGAGGTCAAGAGCAAACTCGACGAAGAAGGTGTCGACTCGCTGCAGGCAGCGCTCGATGCGCTGCGTGCTCCGGCCGAGGGCGAAGAGGCCGCCGAGGGTGAGGAAGAGTCGCTCTGGGATGCAGTCTCCGTGGCCAAGACCGGCAAATTCTCACTCGAAGGGCAAGACCTCGCCGCACTTCTCGGCCAGCAAATCCCTGGGCTCGGCCGCAGCCCATGGGATCGCGTGCCGGGCATCGGCAAGAGCCCCGAGATCGCCAAAGACGCCTTTGCCCTCACCGAAGAAAACCCCGTCTCGGATAAAGTTTATGAAGTGGGCGATGCACGCTTTATGATCGCACTCGCCGAACGCGAAACCCCGGACGAAGAAGCGCTCGAGGAGCAGCGATTCGATCTGGCCGAAGAGATTCGTGCCGCCAAGATTGGCGCTGCACTCGGTCAGTGGCAGGGCCTCTTCGGATACGCCATGCCGGCCGACGAGTACGGTCCTGTGCTCGAGGGCCTTCTCGAGGATGCGCTCTCTCAGAAAGAGTTGAAGCTCTACGAAGAGAATCATGCAGCCGTGGGGATGCTCAAAATCGGTGAGGATGAGCCTCAGATCGACCTCTCGGCTCCACCGGCAGCAGAAGAGAAGGCAGCCGACAAAGAGTCCTGAACGTGACGAAGCCGTACAGTTCCATCGCCCTGCACATCCTGTGCGGGGCGTTGTTGTTCGGAGCAGCCTGCAGCGACGATCCGGGAGAGGTCTCGGCCCCGGTTGAGCCGCAGCCCGATGCTTCGCTCGATCTATCGCTGCGTGAGACCGAGAGTCGCGATGTCCGCGAGGTGGCCGACGCCGGTCAAGCGAGCGATAGCGCAGACGCCTTGCCCGATCTCCGTCCCGGGCCCCTGGACTGGACCCGATTCGAATTGAGAGATGGCACGGCGGTCGACGGAGAATGGATCTACACCTACGACACTTCACTCTGGTGGAATCCACTCGGTGAGGCGCTCTACGCCCTATTCGACCCGCAACGGTTTGAGCCCTTTCCGCGCGATACGTCCTTTGACTTTCTGCGCGCTTCTGACGTGGTAGCCACGAGCGATACCGATCGACCTTCGGACGCACCCACCTACGCAGAATTCACCCGAGCACGCGGCATTCAGGTAAGCGCGAGCCCGCTGTCTGAGCCTGCCTACGTCATCACCGCGAATAATGGCTACCATCTCGAGGAAGACGGCTTTGGAGACTTCGCATGGGACTTCGTGTACTCCGACTCAGATGGCGCCCGATGGACTGGCGACGGTCGCGAAAACGAGGACTACTTCGTCTGGGGAGAGTCGGTCTATGCACCCGTGTCCGGCTACGTCGTCGAGGTCTTGGATAGCGCGCCCGACAACGCACCCGGTGCCTACCCCGAAGATGCGGTCAACAATCTGGTCGGAATCCACCTCGGAGGCCGCTTCTATCTCTACATCCTGCACTTTCGTCAGGGCTCGATCCCCGTCGAAATTGCGGTAGACACCTGGGTCGATGTCGGAGATTACCTCGGCGAGGTCGGAAACTCGGGAGTCACACTCGAGCCCCATCTGCACCTGGTCTTACTCTGGTACGACGTCGACGAAGAGCGCTCGTACTCGATTCCGGTCGAATTCGAGTCGCTCGAGGTCTCCCCGGCATGGGATGGCCCGTGGTCAGAGCACGAAAATGTCGCCCCGGTCGCCGGCGATTTCGTCCGGTAGGAAAATCCACACCACGATTCTGATCACGGGATCGCGATCGAGGATCGCGACCGCCGATCAAGATCTCGATCTGCGCCGATCGGAATCGCGATCTTCGGCATCGATTCTCTCTAAAATTGCTCGTCCAAAGGTTGGCAAAATTCAATCGAATGATCAGCTCGAACACGAGAGGTCGAAGGTGACCATTGAGCGTCGAATGCATGAATTGCGCGTGACGTTTGATGAAGCCGCCGGTTCTTTGCCTCGATATCGAACGCTCTATTTCCCGAGTGTTCACTCACTCAAAAGTCATGCCGACCCCCTTGGTTTTTCACGTTTTTTCCACAGGCTGAAAATCGACGATGCAAGCGTAAATTCAGCGATTGCGGGACAAAATTTTCTTACCTACCGTGCTCCTACTGCACGACGTTACAACGCGTCGCGCTCACGGATAGAGCATTGCCTGTCATGAATGACGAACGGAGGCCGGGTATATCAACCCGGCCTCTGGTTCTTCTTGGAGTCGAGAGTCGAAAGCGCCTCGACGGCTGGCAGATCGGCCCGCGCCCAATCGAGCGTATCGAGCTCGTCGACCTTCATCCACCTGATCTCGTCGTGTTCGATGGGATCGAGTTCCCCCGAAAGCCAATCACATCGATAGATATCGAGACAGACTCGGCGTCCTGAATCAGCAGCCGCAAACCCTCTCGCCACGAACTCGGCCACAGCGACATCAATCCCGAGCTCTTCATCGAGCTCGCGCCGCAGCGACTCCTGCGGGGTTTCACCGACTTCCATTTTGCCGCCGGGAAATTCCCATTTGCCGGCAAGGCTCATCGAGGGGCCGCGGCGTGCCGCCAGAATGCGGCCCCTCGCGTCGATGATTGCTGCTCCAACCACTCGAATCGTTTGCTCTTCGTCCATGATGATCTCGATCGCGGAAGAAACTCCGTTCGCCTACCGTTGTCGGGCCGGAGTCCAACGTATGATGATTCTACCTGACGACATACCGCCACCGCGAGGGCTCGACCCATTGGTCGAGCTGCTCGTAGACATGAGGATCGCGGTGCTCACGGGGGCGGGTTGCAGCACGGAGTCAGGCATCCCCGATTACCGGGGGCCCCTGACCTCGAAGCGCGAGCGCAATCCCATCACCTATCAGAAATTCGTTCGCGACGAAGAGGCACGACGCCGTTACTGGTCGCGCAGTGCGATTGGATGGCCAAAGATACGCCATACCCGACCGAACCAGACTCATCTACATCTCGCAGCGCTCGAAGAGGCCGGACTGCTCGCGGGACTGATCACACAGAATGTGGACGGGCTGCATACAGATGCCGGGTCACAAAACGTCGTCGAACTTCATGGGAGTCTTGCCGATGTCGTCTGTCTCGATTGCCGAGAGATCTACAGCCGCGCAGCGATTCAGGAACAACTCGAAGCGACAAACGCCCAATGGTTTGTCGAATACCGTTCGGCCGAGTCTGCCCCCGACGGGGATGCCATTCTCGCCCCCGAGGCATCTTCAGACTTTGCGATAC
>CAYFTY010000094.1:0-9585 GCA_964346045.1 uncultured Bradymonadales bacterium
CAGGTCAATCGTGCGGGTGGACTCGTCGAGGTCGTCTTGCAACCGGACGAGCTCTCGTCCCTCGACGACGCGCTTAGTCGCGCGACCGCGTCCGCTGCTTCGTGTGCGACGCTTCGGACCTGGCGAGAAGTCTTTGCCTTCGGCTGCGAGCCGCTCCATGATCACCGACTGGCTCATGGCACCGAGTACCTGAGCGCCACCCTTCCCTTTTTTGTCGGGCGTCTTCGCGACGGCTGCCGCTGGTTCTTCAACCTTTTTTGGCTTTTCTTCGGCCTCTTCAGCTTCTGACTCTTCAGCCTCTTCGGCCTCCTCAGGAGCTTCGGCTTCAGCTTCTTCGTCAGCTTCCTCTTCGGCCTCCTCAGCCTCCGATTCTTCTGACTCCTGTTCCTCAGCTTCCGATTCTTCAGCGACCTCTCCAGTCTCGTCCGTCTCGGACTCCTCAGCGACCTCTTCGGCCTCGTCGGCCTCTTCGGCTTCTTCGGCTTCCGATTCTTCGGATTCCTCCGAGTCGTCGGCGCCGGGAACGACGCTCACCTCTTCGACAACAGACTCATCGTCTTCGTCGACCGAGACCTTTCGGCGACGACGCACGACGGGCGCAGGTGCCAATTCGACTTTCTCCTCACCTTCGTCCTCGCTCTTCTTCGAGCGTTTGCGAACGGTAGGAGCGGCCGCTTCGACGTCATTCGGAGACGCGGCTGCTTGTTCGAGAGCGGTCTTTATCTTACCGGCCTCGTCTTCGCTCAGAATCGTCATGTAGTTATTGACGACGATCCCCAGCGAGAGGTCGTTGATCTTGGAAACCATCTCTTGCTTGTTAAATCCGAGCTCTTTCGCGAGCTCGTGAACACGAAGTTGAGACATCTGTTCTCCGTTCTGCGCGCCCATCATCGAGCGAACAGTGAATAAATTTGATCGGGTCAGGCACCAACTTGGGTTCCTGACGGCTAGACTCCATACATTCCAACGGGGGAAGCTTCAACCCCCAATAGCGCCCAACGAGCGCAAGTGGCGAAGATCGCGACTTACGCGGGCCGAAAACGGCCGGGCGAGGCCAAGCACCGAAACGAACTCTCGTGCGCACCACTCGGCGATCTTGCGGCCCTCGAGACATCCTTGGATGGTCTCGATCGATTTTCGATCGGCATTGCTGCCGTATTTCCTTGCCGTCGACTCTGAGGCGTCGCCTGCGATGATCAGCAACGCGACTTTGTCGTTCCTCATTCCTTCTTCGACGGCGTTGCCACCTACATAAGCAGCCCGGGCCCTGATCGCGCTCCTCACGCTATCCGTCATACGGCGTTGGATACCCTCGACCATGTCTTCCATGATCATCTGGGCATCCAGGTCCGTCACCCGAGTTTGAAAGCCGCGCGAGAACCCTCCTGCGACAGCCTTCTGCACGTGTTCGGGACTCGGTGTGACCCAGACTCCGCGACCGGGCGCCTTGCGACGCGCGTCGAAAATCAATCCGAGTTCTTCATCCCAGACGAAGCGTTCGAGCTCATCCTTGGATTGGACACCGCCCCCTCCCGCGCATCGGCGCTGATTCGCTGAATCAGGCCCGTCTTTTTCAGCCACTTCTATTCTTCCTCCGAGTCAGCAACGGCATCTTCCGAGTCCTCGGCGTCTTCTGACGCTTCGGCTGCAGCAGGCTCGGGCCTCTCGAGGATCACCGCTGGCGGCACCTCGATTTCGCCACTTTCGTCGGCCTCCGCCTCGGCGCTACCCGAATCGGTGGTATCCTCTTCTGCGTCGGCTGCGCTCTGACCTTCTTCGTCCCCGTCCGCTTCGGCAAGCGATTCGAAAAAGACCTCACGACGCGCTTCGAACGCATCATCATCCAATTCTTCAGCCTGCTTCAGATAATTGACGGCAGCCTTCTGGATCTGGCGCCCCTTCTTCTCGGGAAGCCCTGCATCGGTCGCCATCTTCGCCGAGTCTTCGGCAAACGCGATGTGCGGGACCGTGATGTACCCGGCATCGTAGAGAGCGTCTGCGACCTTCGAGCCGACACCTCGGATCAGCTGCAACTCTCTCTTTTCTTCGTCCTCAGGCGTGAGCTCTCTGGGCTCGGTGTGCTGTGGACGGGCCAGAATATCTGCCGATGCAGCGATGATTTTCTCGGCTGCTTCGACCGAGTACCCCGGAATCTGCGCCAATTCGTTGACGTCGGCCTGGGCGATGTGCTCGAGCTTGTTATAGCCCAACGAAAAGAGCGTATCGATCATGTCTTCGGTGACGCCCTCGAATTCGAGCAGGTTGTTACGGGCCTCCGTCATCATGTTGCGCAGGCGCGTCTCACTGATGATGTCGAGATTCCAGCCGGTGAGCTGAGCGGCGAGGCGAACATTTTGTCCACCGCGGCCGATCGCGAGACTGAGCTGATCATCTGGAACAATGAGTTCCATCGTCATATTGGTTTCGTCGATCAGTACCTTCGCGACCTCTGCGGGGCTAATCGCGTTGCAGACAAATCGCGCCGGGTCCTCCACGTAAGGCACGATGTCGATCTTCTCGCCGCGGAGCTCCTGCACCACAGCCTGAACGCGCGACCCGCGCATCCCGACGCATGCGCCGACCGGATCGACGTCGCTGTCACGGCTGTAAACTGCGACCTTGCTGCGAACACCGGGCTCGCGAGCGACGGCGACAATTCGAACAATCCCTTCGTAAATCTCAGGAACTTCCTGCTCGAAGAGCCGGAAAAGGACCTGTGGATCAGCGCGGGTGAGCACGACCTGCGGATCGCGGCTCGAGCGTCGCACGTCTTTGATCATCGCCTGAACTCGGTCTCCAGGGCGGTAGCTCTCGCGCGGCGTTTGCTCACGCCGCGGCAGGATGGCATCCGTTCGGCCTAGATCGATGATGATGTTGCCCTTTTCGAATCGGCGCACCATGCCGGTGACCATCTCTCCGATCCGATCCTTGAATTCACCATAAATGATGTCGCGCTCGGCTTCGCGCATTCGCTGTATGATGACCTGCTTGGCGGTCTGTGCAGCGATGCGGCCAAAGGTCGAGTTGTAGGAGTCGAGTTTGAGCAACTTTCCGTATCGGTCGTCCTGAACCTTGGCTTTGTCTTTATCCTCTTCCCGATAGAAGATCTGGAAGAGAAGCTCGTCGCCAGGCTCAGCGGCGAAACCCGCTTCCTCGACTTCCTGAACCGAGACTTCGCGATAAGGATTTTCGACTTCGTCGACAACCGTGATGATCTGATACAACTCGACCTGACCGGTGTCTTCGTTGAATTGAGCCTCGATTTCTCGCTGCTGGCCGTAGGTCCGGCGCGCGGCGGTCAAAATGGCGGCTTCTAGGGTCTCGACCAAAATCTCTCGGTCAATGCCCTTGTCCTTACCTACTCGCTCGATCTGGTGAAGAAGGCTCTCCATCTGCACACTCCGTTAAAAATCGTAAATCAGTTTGGCCTTCGCGACGTCGTCCCATGCCAATCGATACTCCTCATCCTCTTCGCGTGAGGGCTCGATATGCAGAACGCCGTCTTCGTATCTTTTCAAAATCCCCTCGTAGACATTCTGGCCGTCGATCGGCTCTTTGGTGACGACCCGCATGAGTCGCCCCTGAACGAGGGTTAGCTGTTCTTCTCGCGTCAGCGGCCTTTCGATACCCGGGCTCGACACCTCGACGGTGTATTTTTCGGGGACCTGATCGGCAGCGTCGAGGATCGCTTCCAGATAACGGCTGACTTCGACGCATTGGTCGATGGTGACCCCTTCACCCGGGACGCTTCCGCCCTCGAGCTCGATGAACACTTTGATCAACCAGGCACCCGTCGTCTCGACTTCGAAGAGAACAAGACCTGAAGCTTCGGCAGCTTCGCGCGACCAATCTTCGATCTTCGCCCGAACCGCATCGGTCACAGGTTTCGAGGGTGTTCGATTCTCTTGCTCACCCTTCTTCTTGCCTTTTTTTCTTCGGCGCCGTCGCTTGGAACCCATAATTCCGGTCTCGCTCCAGGCATTAAAAAAAGCGGGTTTCAGGACCCACTTCGCCATCACTTCGCGATGTGTGACAGGTCTACCTGCGGCCTGTCCCCGCTCCTGAGAGCGAGGCGCCGGGTGAAAATTTCGCCCGAACGCGACCCGGAACATAGGGAGTTCGCCCATCGGTGTCAAGCACGGCGGTGAATTCTCACGGAAGACGGGAGCCTTGTTAGCCGTTGCCTATGCGATTACCCTCCGCATGATCTTCGCCCGAGGACCCCATGACCATTCGTGTAGCCTTGATCCAGATGACCTCCGGACGCGACGTTGGTGAGAATCTTCGTCGTTCGACCGAGCTCGGGCTCGAGGCGGCTGCTGCAGGCGCACAATGGCTCGTATTTCCCGAGAACGCTCCATTTCTAGGGGCCGATCGCGAGCGTGATGAGGTTGCCGAGCCGATCGATGGTGCCATCATGAGGGCATATCAAAGTCTCGCGCGCGACGCTTCGACGTGGGTCACGATCGGAGGCTTTCCAGAGCTCTACGACGGGGAGGACGACGGCGGTCATAACTACAACACGCAGGTGCTGGTATCGCCCGATGGCGAGCGGGTGGCGACCTATCGAAAACTGCATCTCTTCGATGCTCAGGTCGATTCGGAGACGACATATTGCGAATCAGATTACGTTCGAGCCGGAGACGCAATCACCTGCGTCGAGGTCGAAATTGCCGGACAACCCGTCACGATCGGCATGACGACCTGCTACGACCTCCGCTTCCCGGAGCTCTATCGCCGACTTCGTGAGCTCGGAGCGGACGTGATTACTGTCCCCTCGGCGTTCACGCTGCAGACGGGCCGTGACCACTGGCACCCCCTTCTTCGGGCGCGAGCGATCGAAAATCAGGTCTATGTCGTTGCCCCAGACCAGTTCGGCCATCACTTCGGAAGACGTTGGTCATACGGTCATAGCGTCCTCTACGACCCATGGGGCACTCGCGTCGCGAATGCGCCCGACCGAGAATGCTTCGTGATCGGCGAAATTGATCTACACTATCTTCAGCAAGTGCGACGCAGAATGCCGGTGGCATCTCATCGTCGCGACCTCGATGCACTGTCCGAATCGGAGAACTGATGGAGACGATTCTGCAGGGCTTAGACATCTTGATGCCGGTGCTCTACGCCGCCGTTTTTGGCGCCTATCTCTGGCAGTTCTGGCGTAGCGAATCCGATGATTCGATCTGGACGCGCCGGGCTCTCTATGGGTTACTCGGCCTCCACTTTACATACTTCGGACTGCGCTGGGTTCATTTCGGATTCTTTCCGCTCGGAAGCAAGGCCGAATTCTACTCGTGGCTCGCCCTGAGCGTCGCGGTGGCGTACGGATTCGTCGAACGCCAGCTCGAACAGTCCCGCACAGGCGCCTTTTTCGTCGGGATTTCAGGGGTGTTTCAGATTTTCGCGTCGGTCTTTATGACCTACTCGACCAAACACCCGCTTTTGCTCGAAAACCCGGTGTACGCGCTGCACGTCATCTTCATGATCTTCGGCGTCACCGCCCTCGCGGTCGGTGCGCTCTACGCGCTGATGTACGTGATCCTATCGCGCCAGCTCAAAGCACGTGACCTCGGCGTGTTTTTTAAGCGGCTTCCCCCTCTGCGATCACTCGACCGGATGACCAAAACCGGCACGGTCGCCGGTACCGCCTTGTTGGGCCTCGGCCTGATCGTGGGCTATCTCGTCGCCTTCACCGTCGATATGGACTACGAGTTTGCCGACCCCAAATATATGGCGACCAATGCCATCTGGCTCGGCTATCTCGTTGGTATCGTATTCGTCAAGGTTCGTGGACTACCCGGGTTGCGTGTCGCCTATGCGACCGTTGCGTGGTTCGCGGTTTTGTTGGTTTCTGTTGGCCTCGCAAGCCACTCATTTCAGCAGTGATCGGATGAGTTCGAGCAGAGACATATCCCTCTTTAGCTTCAGCCATCGAGATACTCCGCTCGATGTACGCGATGAACTCGCCTTCTCGGAAGAAGAAGTGACGACCTTCGTCCCGGCGGCTCGAGAGACGCTGGAGAGCGAAATTGCCGTCTTGAGCACCTGCAATCGAACCGAATTCTACGTGTTCGGCAACGGAGAAGCTGCGTGGGAATCGTTAGAGCGGTTGGTCAAAGACAAAAAAGAAGTAGCGGCGCGCCATCGAATTCGACCCACGCAGTTCATGGGTCGCGATGCGGCACGCCATCTCTTTCGGGTCGCGGCATCCATCGAGTCACTTGCACTTGGCGAGGACCAAATCCTTTCCCAGGTCAAAGAGGTGCACCGACGCATCCTCGAGGCCGGTGGCAAATCGCCCGTGCTCGACCGGCTCTATCAGTATGCGATCCGAGTCGGGAAACGCGTACGCAGCGAGACATCACTCTGCGACGGCGCAGTCTCGATCTCGTCGGCAGCGGTTGAACTCGCACGGGGCATTTTCGGCGGCTTCGACGAACTCGAAATCGCATTGGTCGGTGCCGGTGAAACCGCGGCAAGTGCCGCCGAGCACTTCAAGGCAGCGGGTGGAACAAGCTTTGTCGTCGTCAATCGCGGCGAGAAGCGCGGTCAGTCGCTGGCCGCCAAATATCACGGAACCTACCGGCCACTCTCTGAGCTCGAAGACGTCGCGCGCACGGCTGACATCATGGTGTTCGCGACGGGCAGCCCCACCCATCTTCTCGAGGCGAAGACGATGAAAGGGCTGATGAAAAAGAGGGCCTATCAATCCATTTTCATCATCGACATCTCGAATCCGCGAAACGTCGAGCCCGCAGTCGGCAATGTCTCGAGCATCTACCTCTTCAACATCGACGACCTCGAGACGGTCGTGCAGGACAACCTGAAAGAACGGCAGCGCGAAATCCCGGCGGCCGAGGCGATCATCGAAGAGGTGCTCGACGAATGGGACGCGTGGATGCAGACGATGCGTGTGCGCCCCACCATCGCCGGGCTCGCTCAGTTTTACGAGGGTGTGCGACAGCAGGAGCTTGAAAAACACAGGGTGCGCCTCGATTCCGACGAATATGAGAGACTCGATGCGTTTTCGAAAGGACTTGTGAAGAAACTGCTCCACAATCCGATCATGCACCTTCGCCAGGCTGTCGAGAATCAGGAGTTGACGGCCGACGAAATTGAATTGGTTCAAAGGCTCTTTGACCTACGGGACGACTGACAGGGAACGTCATGCATTTGAAATTGGGCTCACGGAAGTCGCGCCTCGCGATCTGGCAGACCGAGCAAGTAGCGCAGCGGTTGCAGGCCTCGCTGCCAGACATCACGACTGAAATCGTCACGATGGATACGCTCGGCGACAAGATCTTGGACAAACCGCTGCCGAAGATCGGAGCCAAAGGACTGTTTACCCAGGAGCTCGAACAGGCACTTTTTGCCGGCGAAATCGACCTGGCGGTTCATTCTCTTAAGGATCTTCCGTCGTCCTTGCCCCCCGGATTGGAGTATGCGGGCTCGCTCGAACGCGCTGCCCCTACCGACGCCCTCATCTCGGCAAGATGGGAACGATTCGAAGATGTACCCGAGGACGGAACGATCGCGACCGGCTCGCTGCGCCGAAAAGCCCAGCTTCTCTCGCAGAAACCCGGCCTTTCGTTCGAGAACCTGCGCGGAAATATCGACACACGTCTGCAGAAGTTACGTGATAACGGCTGGGACGGGATCATCATGGCCACCGCCGCCCTTCATCGTCTTGGACGGGCTGACCTGGTGTCGATCGAACTGCCTCCGGAGACCTTTGTGCCTGCAGTATCGCAGGGTGCGATCGGCATCGAAATCGCATCGAAACGAGACGAGATTCGTGAGCTGACCAAGACCATCGCACATGCTCCCACCGTCGAAGCCGTAACCGCAGAACGCATCTTCATGCGAAGGCTAGAGGGTGGCTGCAGTGTTCCACTCGGTGCCTACTGCCAAAGAGACGGGACAAACTGGACATTTCGCGCCTGGGTCGGAAGCACCGACGGGAGCCGTGTCCTGACGGACGTAAGTACAGGCTCGAACCCCAACGGATTGGCCGAAGCCATGGCCTCAGACTTCATCAATCGCGGCGCCGCCGAGATTCTCGGCCGATGAAGAAGATCATTGTCACATCGACGACCTGCCCCTCACTCGATATCTCCGGTCTTGAGGTTCTGCATGTTCCTCTCCTCGCTACCGTCTGTCTGGAATTCGAGATCCCGGCCTTTGAAACGGCCGTCTTCTACAGCAAGCACGGCGTCCGATGCGCACATGCCGCCGGCGTAGATCTCACCGGAAAAGCGGTCTGGTCTGTCGGCGACTCGACCGCTGAACTCGTGGCAAATCTCTTCGCGACACCCGCCCGGACTGGCGACATGCAAAATTTCGAAGGTTTGACGTCCGCAATGCAACGAGAAGGGAATCACGGACGAATCGCATCGTTCGAGCTCGCCGATGGCCCCAGGTCACTTCAAGACGTTTTCGCCGACGTTATACCGATTCCAACCTATGCGACAGCACAAAGAACCGAGCCCGAGCTTGCCCCCATGCTCGAACAAGCCGACGCAGTCCTCTTCGCCAGCCCAAGGGCCGTCGATGCCTTCGTAGCGCTCACCGATACCCGACCCTTCGCCGGTTCCATAGGCCCCACAACCACAGATGCGCTACACGAAGCAGGATTCCGGCATCTGCACCAAGCCGAGAACCCAGACCTCAGTCTCCTCCTCCTCGATCTCGCACGGACCCTGAAGGACTGACCTTTGGCAGACCGAGCGGAGGAAAGTTCTCCCCACGACGGTTCTTTCGATTACATCGATCGATCTTCATGCACATTTCGAAATTACTCGGGGTGTCTGGCGATTTTTCGACACGTTCTGTGTTTGCGACTGGGAATTACGGCAGTATTCGTGGACGGCGGACAGAGAGCTGCAGTGCGGGGCACCTGGCTGTTCTTTGGTTGCAACGACCGGATTCCTGCCCGGCTATTTCAGGGGTGAGAGGTGTTCAGAAAGCGTCAGTCATAGTTCAAGAGAGGATACCAGCCTCGGTCAACGAGTGGCTCTGTCTCTACCTGACCGCGACGCCGATAGAGAGAAGTTCCCTCTGGATAGATCACGTCTTTCTCTCCGTTCTTCTCGGCAGCTCGGCAACCCTGATATTTGGACCAAAAAACACGATCGAGGTCGTGTGCCCGCTTCAGCAGAGTTTTGTCCGCCGCTTGATAGCGAGGACAGCTATCGAAAAGGGTGTTCGCCGCATGGTCGAACCGGCACGATGGCATGTAGTCAGCCACGTTCCCACCGCAGCGTCTGGCCCAGAGTGAACGAGGGCAGTCGAAGACATCAACGTCTTCATATCCACGGAACATCGCGCCCGTTCGTCGAATACGGCGGGAGCGCATTTCAATTTGATGATTGGCCCGAGATATCAGCTCATCGAGGTCGAATTCCTCAAATCCGGGCGGCGGCATTGGAACGATGACAATCGCATCCTCACCGCGCTCGCGGAATTTGAAAAAGTCGTCTGGGGGCGGCTCGATGGTAATTTCCTCTCCCCATTGCGACGGCAAGATCATCAGACCAGGGTGCGCGGACGGTTTGGGAACGACATGAGCGGCGACCGGATTGAGGG
>CAYFTY010000095.1:0-9549 GCA_964346045.1 uncultured Bradymonadales bacterium
GGAAAGTCGACGTATTCGCGCAGACCGACCGCCATATCGCGCACGACGACTCCTGCGGTCTCGGCCAGAACGTCGCGTTTATCGACTCGCACATAAGATGCCTCTCCGAACATGCCAAGAATGGCATCTTCCGAGGCGAGGTCGAGATCGAGGATTCGCGCGGTGTCGAGGCCGTCGAGATCCGGCGCAACTTCGGGCACGGTTCCGTAAAGAAGTCCGCCGGTCTGATTGAGCAAATTCTGCAGATCCCGAATGCTGCGCGGTGTGCCGTCGAGCGTTCGGAGCACAGGCTGGTCGAGGATTTCGTCGGGCAAATTCTGGTCGACGAATGTGAGGTAGACCTCGTTTTGCCCCTGATCGTCTCGCACTCGCTTCATCAGCGAGCGTGATGCCGTCGCAAGTACGATACGAGAGGCAGCGCTCTCGGGGGTCAGGTCTCGAAAGGCGATCGACGCGATCACCGATGCCGATGCCTGAGCGATCGCATCGAGGGCGTGCTGCGACATCACCTCTCCGATCACCGAGGCCACCGTAATGCCCTCGGAGAGCTCTTCGGTGAGACGCCGAGAGGGAATGTCGGGGAGCTCGACGACGAGGACATGACCTGGCGCGCTGCTGGTGACGCTTCCCGCCCAGACAATGCGATTCGATGTACGTACCTCGACCGCGAGACGGCCCGGAGCTCGGTCTTCGAGGGTCGTGTAGACTCTGGCTTCGATCCGTTTCGTGAGCGGAAAGCCGGCGACGATCGAAGAGCCGTCTTCGCGCGCGATGCCCTCGGAGTCCATCCATTCTCGAAGTTCCGAGACCGTGACCGGCTCTACGTCGACCGGTGCTGTAAGCCAGGGTTTTTCGGGCATCGGCGACTCAGGACGTCGATAGAAATCAAGCTCGCCTGCGCTGAGTTCCGGCATAAACACGTGCACGTCATCGTGTGCGACGAGCTCGACCACGCTTTTGTCGCCGCCCTCTGTCACCAGAGTCGGAGCATCCAGAATCTGGCCGAATTCGCGTACGAGCTGCTCTTGTTGAGGGGTGTCGACCTGGGCCCGTTCGAAAACGACCAGACGACCGGATTGCATGCCGAGCTCGCGAATCTCGACGGCCGTCAGCTCTGGACCATCCATCTCGCGCACCTGGAGTACCGCCTTGCCAGTCTTTCCCTCGGCGAGTTGGCGTGCGTAGGGTCTGAGCCGAGCCCAGAGCTCGCGATAGACGTCATCTTTGACGATGCCTGCGTGGTCAGCTGACTTTCGCAATCGGTCAAAGGCCACGACCCCGCCGAATTGTCCATCGAGCTCGGGTTTGACCGACTCGATCCAGACCCCGCAGGTCAGCAATTTGACGACGTTCTGGTTGGCCGTCCGGGCGATGCCCAGCGTGCCGTAGAGATCGCCTTCATCCAAGGAAATCGTCTTGGCATATCCGAAAATATTCGGAGAGCGCATCGTGCGATATCCAAAGAGGGGCTGGTTGTTGTAGAGCACCGGAACCGGGGCTGTGAGGCACCGGCTTTCAATCACGATTCCTTCGCGAATCTTGCTATGCCCGAGCTTGCGCCTGCTCATGCCGCGGGCCGAAACATAGGTCCCATCGAGGGATTTCTCGGGCGTGCCCACATCCACAGTATTTGCGCGCGGATTGATCACTACGCGCGTCGTACTCTCCAGACTTCCTTTGCCTGACTCGATCACGATCTCCGTCGGCTCGGAGAGCAAGAGGGCATTGATACCGAGAGCCAACTGACGAATGTCAGCGACGTCGAGGTCGTCTTTCGACGCAAAGAGGAAGTCGAAAATCTGACTGAGTTCCGACTCGGCAAATCCTCCCCCGACATAGCTGAACGTCATCGTGGGCTCATTCTCCTGGCAGAGGATGTCGATATACGTCGCGCCGTTGGCGATCGCCGCCTGAATCAGCTCGAGAATGTAGTAGAACGGATCGGCGAGCGCGAATTTGCGCATCTTCCGGATTGCGGACTGGCGGGCCACCGTGAAGCGTCGCCGCTCGGTAAATTCGCCCTTCTGCCGACTGCGGGCAATGACTTCATCGATCGATGACATGGGTTCCCTCGGTCAGGCGCTGAGTTGGCGCGCGGCGCGAATCAATTCCACGTCGCGATTCAAGATACGGTCGTCATGCAGCAGCAGCGACTTCGCAAGCCCGTACGCTGCAAAATCAGGGTCGGTCGCGTGCAACTTCAGCAGGCGTTGAAAGTGGGGATGTTCGCGATTGACCGCGGCTTCCTGGGTGTTCGGGGCTCCGGCCGGAATCGCCATGTATTCGTCGAGTTCCCGAGCCGTCACAAAGAAAGGAGCATCGGGCTGCGTAGGCTCGAATACCGTGAGTCTCTTGAATCCGGCGTTCACCTTTTCGAGAGCACCCATCGCATCGTCGAGAAGCTTGCGTTCCTCTTTTTCGGGTTCGAACTCGATCCGTACGGGCAGGTAGACCCGATCCGGAGTGGTCAACGAAGCACGAATCTCTCGGGAAAGCCCTCCTTTGAACCAGTGACGAACCTTGCCCCAGAGTGACTTCTTCGACGCAAAATCCACGCAGCGGCCAATGAGCACCCCTACCCCATCAAGCGGGTGATTGAGGATAATCATCTCGATGTCCGAGCCGCGTGCGCCCGGCCGCCCGTACACGACCGGGATACCCTGACGCTGAATTCTCTCGGTGAGTCCTGTGGGCTCGGCAGCCACGAAAATGCGCCCGTCCACCTTATGATGCGACCAGAGTTGCTCGGCCGTGTATCCTCCGCCGTGTATCCCGCGAAAGACCTGCCTCTTGATGATTCCCGGCAAGAGGTGTTCGGGCTCCATCGAAAGATACGAGATATAGCGGCCATAGAGCTTCATCTGCTGAAGCGACCAATGTTCTTCGTCGAGGACCAGCTCTTCGATACGGCGGATCAGCTCGGCGACCAGTCTTGTGTGGCTCACCTCGAGCATATCGATCGCCTTTCGATAGTTGTGGTCGCGAACGATCGTGTCGCGAGAAAGCGTGTGCTCGAGATAGCGTGATTTCACCTTGAGCGAGATGTTGCGCATGCGCCGCGCAATATCTGCATCGAAGACCTGCTCGGCGATATTGGTGTGCGCCAGCGTCAGCCCGCGATTGTAGAAGCCGTAGACCGGTGTCTCCGAGTAGGCCATCACGAAGCAGGTGCCGTCGGTATGCTCATCCTCGATGAAGCAGAGGCCTTCGACCTTGAATTCCTCATTGATGATCTCGAGCTCGGCCTCGACCCCGGCAGGTGGCGTTCGATCTTCAAAGGTGATCTCGGTCTCGGCGTAGCAACACCACCGCTTCAGCGTTTGCCGCACTCCCTCGACGATCTCTCGATAGCGCGCGGGGTCACCTTCGAGAAAGATCGTGACCTGCGTACCCTCGAGGGGGAAATCGAGCCGCGACTTATCGAACGATCGATCCTCATGGAAGAGTACCTCCCAGTATTCGCCGCCTCGTCCGGTGTGCACGAGAACCGCTTTGGGCTCGAGGGCAAAGACCGAGATGAACCCGATGCCGAATTTGCCGATTTTGGTGAGGTCGTCTTCTTTTTTGGACGAAAAAAGCTGCGTGAACTGGTCGTCAATGATGGCTTCGTCCATGCCTT
Source organism: uncultured Bradymonadales bacterium (assembly GCA_964346045.1). Taxonomy (GTDB): domain Bacteria; phylum Myxococcota_A; class Bradymonadia; order Bradymonadales; family Bradymonadaceae; genus CAYFTY01. Next base: position 3,620 of record CAYFTY010000095.1, read on the forward strand.
CACCGTAGTCGTCGACGTGCAGCGAGATGGTACCGACATGGCCCTCGCCGGCCTCGTATTCAGTCCAGACGTCGATCGTCGGACTTCCGGCATCGATGCTGTTTTGCACGAGCTCACGGAAGCAGTCGAGCGCATTGCTGAACTGTGTGACCAGGTTTTCGACGACGCCTTCATTTTGCACGTCGCGAACGGCGGCTTCGATCGTGTTTTCTTCTTCGCTCATTCAGAACTTCCTTGCATCTGGGCTTCGGCACGACGGGCGGCAGCTTTGCTCGCATTGAGCCGCATCACGATCGAGTCGACTTCGCGGTCGAAGCGCTCCTGTTCGGCGGCTTCCTCGGCTTCTCGCTTGAAGTCCACAAAATCCTCGATGAATTTCATGATCTGGGCCTCGTCGACGCGATTTCCGAGGGTTTCGACGATCTTCTCCCGCTCTTCGGTCGTAGCCTCGAAATAGTGGTCTGGAAATTCGAAATCCTGGACCTGGGCTCGGACATTGCCGCAAATCGAATCGATATTTCGACCCGAGAGTCTGTGTCTGGCGGTTTGGCCGCCGATGCGCTGCCATGCGTCTTCGTCGCAGTCGACGAAGCGGACGAGGTCGTCGAGCAAAACATCTCGCATAAGCGTGATATATTCGTGCGCCTCGGTGGGGCCCTCGACCGTGTAGGGGTTTTGCGCGATGCGGCTTATCGTCGCTTCGTCCATGTGCAGCGTGTTGGCGTCACAGATCATGAACCACTTGCCGTCGCGCGGCAGCAGCGTTCCGTCGAAAATCCCGAAGACGGCCGCGAGGTTGCTCTTTTCTTCGCCGCGCAGCTGCGAGCTGTCGCGGCTGGCAAATGCCGTATCGATATCGGGCCAGTAGACGCCGCAGACCCCCTCGAACCCGTAGACTTCTTCGCGAAAGAGCCGCACCAGATTATTCGCCGATGCATTCTGATAGCTCGAGGCCCAGTCGGTACGCCGAACGACGACGAATTTCGCCGGCACGTCTCGCTCGCGGCAGAAGTCCAGAAAGTAGTGACCCACGGCATGGGCCGTCACCGTCTTTCCACACCCCGGTCGACCGAGGCCAAAGAGCACCGGATTGACCTTCTTGGGGTTTTCGTGTGCCTCGAGATCAAAGCCTGCCACGTCACGTGCGAGTCGCATCCCGGCCTGCAGGTACTCGTCATTTCCGACGATCTCGTCGACGGTGATGGGCAGCAGACCGGCACGTTCGGTCGGTTGATCCTGCACCTCGAGACCGCGATAGGGATAGCCCGCCACTCGTATCTTGCGGTTTTGCAGCGTGAGCGCGAGCGGTCGCGCCGAAGTTTCCATCGCGAGACGAATCACGGCGGCTCGTAGGAGGTGAAAAAAGGCAGCGCAGGCGTGGATCACGGCCCGGTCTTCGGTCTCGTCTTCGGCCACCTTGCGCATGCGAATATCGGCGTAGGCCCGGGCCAGCTTGGTCACTCGCCGCACCGTATCGAGCTCGGCGGTCTCAGCCTCGAGCAGCTCGAGAAGCCCGTCGAGCTCGAGTTCGCCTTCGACGGCAGGCAGGCCGCATAATTCATGGATGTGTCTGAGCCATACATCGGCCATCGTGACGATCTGAAAGGTCGCGATGATCTGTCGATGATCGTCCGTGAGCTGCGGCAATTGGAATGACGACCCGTCTTGCAAATCAGAGACGATCTGCCCCTGCAGGCGCTCGGCGGCCAGCATCCCGACGTCGGCCGCATGCGCCAGCCACTCGAGTGCCGTCACCGAGAGTGAGGTCATCCCAAAGTCGCCCGGGGCGCAGGCCTCGACGAATTCTGGCAATCCGCTCTCGTGAATGGCTGCCGAAGCATCGGCCCGAGCAAAGCCATGCGCGGGGAGTTCGACATCGATGGGATTCTCTTCGCTCATCATATCCCGTAGACGATATTGCGAGTGCCGTGCTCCGCAGAGAGCGCTCGCACGGCATTCACCGATCGGCGCTCTGAGACGAACTTTCGATCTTTGAAGACCTTGTACGAAAGTCGTTCGCGGGCCGCATCATAGCCTGCCCTGCCCTCTTCGGTGAGAGCCTTGTCGAAGAAATCCGAAAATGGGTCGTTGTCTTTGTCTTCGGCAATGTCGGTCGCGGCCATATCCAGGCCGAATGTCGCCAGAAAGCCATGCTCTTCGACGAAGTCCCGGACCCAGTCTGGCAGCTCGATGAAATCGAAATAAAAGGGGCCCACCACGCCCTTGATGACCCGCTCGACTTCGAGTCCACCCATGGTCGCGAGCTTGACGAACGTGAACTCTGCGTCCAGCGAGGTGAATCGATAGACCAACGACTGAAAATCTTCGGTCTGGCGGGCGACTTCGCGTGCATCGACGTTGGCGATCTTCGCAACGGAATCTCGCTTCTGCCCCACATCGATGTTGTAGCGGACAAAGACGCCGCTGACGTCGAGTTTGTCGAGTACGACATTGAAATAGGCTCTCGAGCGAGCCTCGTCGATTCGCCGCAGGCGCACCTTCATGTCTCCGAGGGGCACCAGCCGGCTGTTCTGAATCTCGGCGTAATAATCGTATTTATTCAGCAGCCGCTGGTGAATCGAATCATCGTCGCGCCGGGCCTTTCGCTCGAGCTCGCCACGCGTACTGAGCGATCGCAGCTGGTTGGCGGCGAGGCGAACATCGGTCTGGGCGCGCGTCCACTCGCGGTAGGTCGGAAGCCCGGTGCGAAGATCGACCTGCACGCCGTCATACATCCCCCGGTGTTTTGAGGGATGCAGGGTGCTCACATGATCTCGTAACTGCCGCGCGTCTGGATAGTGGGCGTTCAGACGTGAGCGACGGAAGATCTTTTGCAGCCGGTCGATATAGGCCGACTCGGCATCGCCCTCGAGCAGCGTCGAGGGCACTTTGGCTCCGGGTAGCAATTCGCTCACATCAAGACTTCGATGGCATGGACTCTGGTTCTTCAGCCTCTTCGACTTCTTCGGCTCCCGCGGTATCGAAGACGACCTCGTCTTCGGGAACACCAAGCGCTTCGATCTCTTTGGCGAGAGCCGAGGAGAGGGCGCGTTCGACATCCATGTCGTCCATCACCTCATTCACGACCAGATTCTCGCTCAGAACTGCCTCGGTCTCTTCGTCGTAGAGTTCGAGATCTTCGATCATCCCGTCGACGTTTTCGCGGAAGTATTGCTGAGTCTCGGCAACGAACCGAGTCGTGTGATTGATCGACTCGGTCATCGCATCGAGGCTCTGCTTGAGTTCGAGCACCACGCTCGAGGCATCGGCGGCTGCTCCGATCGCCTGAATTTGTCCCGATATCAGGTCGAGTTTTTCGCTGGCTGCGGTGACGTAGCGCGTAATATCAGCCTGCAGATGTGCGATGGTGTCGGCGAGCTGCCGGGTATTGCGCTTGAGCTTATCGAGTCGTTCCTCGGCCGTGCTGTAGAGAGTGAGCTTGGTCGTGTGCTCGGCGAGCAGGTTGCGCGTCTGATCGAGCTGCATCACGAGCTGGCGCTCTTGCGCCGAAGACGGCTCGGCCATTTGAATGCCCATTTCGAGCTCGACCTTCAGATCGCGCAACTCGCGCACGTAGTCGGCCGCGTGTTCCTCGTTTTCGGCCGACTCGAGGATGCGCTGATTGAGCCGGTCGATCTCGTCATAAAGATCACTCTTGGCGGCCTCGAGACGGTCGGCGAAATCAGCAGCCTCACGCAGGCGCATCGAACTCATTTCGTACTGTCGACGCAGCAGGTCTTCGATCGATTGACGCGTCGCTTGCTGGCTCTGCACCCAGGGAAGCCACGAAAACATCGATGAGAGAACGCTTTCTTCACCCGCGCGACTCTTCTGCAGCTCGTCGCTGAGCTCGCGCAATCGCTTCATTTCGTTTGCGAGCGACTGCTGCAACTCGGCATTTCGCGAGCGTAAGTTCCCAAGCTCCTGGACCTGGGTATTTTGCCGCGTGCGTTCTGAGCTGATCGATTCTTCGAGCGCACGCACTGAGATTCCACTGCCCGAGTACGAAACTTCGCGCTCGAGCAACTCGATATTCAGAGAATCATCCGCCATGACAGTTCGAACCTGGGTCTTGAACGTGTCGAATCTAGCATATGAAGTTCGCGGTCGCTACGCTCGCACGAGCGCACGGAACCTGAACCACGGGCGACTCCCTGCCGATGGCCCCGAGATCGATGCGCGGCAGAACGACGACCCAGCACATGGGGTAGGACGATCGCGACCATCGGCTCCGAGTCGATTCGGGAATTTCTTAAATTTTGAATGCACAAAAACTCTGCCACGTCTCGACTCATGTACTGGATGGTTGGGCTGACCACGGTGGAGCACATGGATCGACGATTTTTGTTCGTGTACCTCATCGGCCTCGCATTGGGCTCGATGGGCTGCATCATCACTGACGAAACTTTTGATTTCGGAGACGAAAGCTTTGGCGAGGGCGGGGACACCTCGACTTTCGATGCGACCGAGGGCGCCTTCAGTCAGCCTGTCGGCAATATCTCCGAAGAGAATCGACGGAGTTTTGCGACCGGCCAATCACTCTTTCGGCTCGACTGGGAACCCGATCAAGTAGGTCCGATCTTCAATGCCATCGCGTGTTCGGACTGCCATGTCAACGACGGGCGCGGCCGACCTGATGGGGTCGGATTGCTATTTCGACTCAGCGTACCCGGCCCGTCGCCCGAGCCGACCTACGGCAGTCAATTTCAACCTCGAGGAATTCGTTCCGTTGCTGGTGAAGGCCGAGTTCTCGTCAACTACCGCGAGATCGAGGGCAGATTTGACGATGGCACGCGATATACCCTCCGCGATCCCGAGTACCGCTTTGTCGACCTGAATTACGGCCCGATGGCTCGAGACGTACAATTCAGCCCGCGACTTGCTCAGCAGATGATCGGGCTGGGCCTGCTCGAGGCAATTCCCGAAGAATCGATTCTCAGGCGCGCCGACCCCGACGACGCAGACGGCGACGGCATTTCGGGACGCCCGAACTGGGTCGAAGACATCCGCTCACGAGGTGTCGCGCTGGGCCGTTTTGGCTGGAAAGCTGGCCAACCGACGCTCGAGCAGCAAAATGCCGCGGCCTTTCATGGCGACCTCGGCATGACCTCGTCACTCTTCACCGATGGACCTTGCACGACACGTCAGACCGATTGCCTCTTCGAAGATTTCGGTCTGCGCGAGTTGAGCGACGAGCAGCTCGGATTCGTCACGCATTACACGCAACTCATCGGACCTCCCGCACCACGAATCCCCGAGAGCGACCAGGTACAACGTGGCGAAGCACTATTCGAGTCGGCGCAATGCAGCACGTGCCACGTGCCCGAGTGGCAGACCGGTACCGTCGATCTCCCTGAGCTTTCGCAGCAGACCATTCGGCCGTACACCGATCTCTTGCTGCATGACATGGGTGACGGACTCGCCGACCACCGGCCCGAGGCCGATGCGAATGGACGCGAGTGGCGAACACCTCCGCTCTGGGGCATCGGAATGCTCGAGCGGGTCAACGGACACCAATTCCTCTTACACGACGGCCGCGCCCGAAACGTCAGCGAAGCGATCCTCTGGCATGGTGGCGAAGCCGAAACATCGCGCGACACATTTCTGGCCATGAGTCGCGAAGAGCGGGCTGCACTGGTGGCGTTTGTGGAGTCTCTTTGAGGCTCGGCAAAGAAGCTTAGCCGTAGGTTTCTTCGAGGTACGCGATGATATCATCACTCTCGTACATCGCTGCCCCCGTGTTCGGGTCGACGAGGTAAGGCACTTGCATCTTGCCACCGAGTTCGACGAGTTCGGGACGGCGGGCGCTGCGCTTGGCCACATTTTTGACGTGATAGTCGAGGTTCAGCTCACAGAGCGACTCGCGTACCTTGCGGCAGAATGGCGAGATTTCGAAATTCCAGAGGATCAACAACTCGTCGGGCTGCTCG
>CAYFTY010000096.1:0-9533 GCA_964346045.1 uncultured Bradymonadales bacterium
GTGAGTCCGGGGCCGATCGACACGGGCTTCATCATGGACGACATCGACGAGGTCGAAGATATCACCTTCAGCCAGAAGATGTGCTCGGCTGAGGACGTCGCCGAGATGGTGCTTGCCTGCGCCCGGGATGGAAAGATCGAACGGGAATTTCCGAAATCAGGCGCCAAATTGGCGACCCTCGCCTATTTGATGCCCGGACTGCGCCAGACGATCAAACCGCTGCTCGCTGCAAAGGGTCGCAGGGTCAAAGAGCGGCTCAAAAAAGAGCGCGGCTGAAGCTCAAAAGATTGCTCTGAGCGCGCCGACGAATAGCACTGCGAAGCCACCGATTTCGCCCGAGATCAGCAAGACCATGCCCCATGTGGTGATGAAATTCCTCTCTTCGAATTGGTTCTCGGTATCCTCTGCGAAGCCATGCAGGATGTACGTTCCGATCGCCACTGCAAAGTAAAAGAGAGGAAGCGCCGTGGCGATGAGATTGACATTCTCGCTGAACTCGCTCAGGGCGGCGAAATGCATCAGGAGGAGCGCCGCAAAGCTGTATAGCAAGCTCGCCCGATGGGCTGTGTCGACGTAATAGTGGGCCTGATGGTCTTCGGAATTCATCATCTGACGCCACTTCCAGACTCCGGTTACCAGAGCGGTCATGAAGAAGACGCCTGCGGCCACGATAGCGAGTACTTCTGCGGGGGCCGGGCCAGTCTGGAAGAGGTCGTCGAACATCAATCGCCTTTGAAATCGGGTGAACGGCCTTCCATGAAGGCCATCATCGCTTCTTTCATGTCATGGGATTCGAGAAAGGCGCTATTCCAGGTGGCGACATAATCGAGTCCTTGTTCGACGGTCGCCGAGCGCCCGAAATTCAGCACATTTTTGATGGATTCAACGACGAGCGGCGGGTTTTTCGCAACCTCTGCGGCCTGCAAACGCGCTGCCTCGAAGAGGGCATCGGCATCTTCGTAGACGCCGTCTACGAGGCCGATCTCACGGGCATACGAGGCGTCGAAATCCTCACCCGTCATCGCGATGCGACGCGTTGCGCCTTCTCCGATGATATGAGGCAGTCGTTGCAGAGCGCCGAGGTCGGCCGTGATCGCAAGCTTGACCTCGCGCAGGCTGAATTTTGCATCAGCCGACGCCAGGCGCCAGTCCGCGGCCGCGGCGATGTTGATGCCGCCCCCGATGCACCATCCGTGGATGGCTGCGATGACCGGCTTAGTGCAGCGTTCGAGACAGGTTGCTACCTGCTGCCATTCGAGAACCATGTTGCGCAGCATCATGCGTTCTTTGGCCAGGTTGCCACCCTGCACGATCTTCATAAAGGTTTCAGCGTTTCGCTGCAGATCGAGTCCATAGGTGAAGTGGTCCCCGCTCCCGCGCAGCACGATAGCTCGGACGTTTTCGTCGGCATCGAGTGTTTCGACCGCTTCGGGGAGCTCGCCCCAGATTTCAGGGCCAAGAGCGTTTCCTTTGCCGGGACCCGAGAGAAAGAGCGTTGCTACGTTTTCCTCGGTCTCGATCGTGATGGATTCCATGTACATACCTCGAAAAAAGTTGCCCAAGTAGAGTGCACGACCCGTGATTTCGCAAGGGTCACCGGGTCTCGACCGCAGTGACGAGTCGATAGCCCGACTCCACAGGCCACGCTGCGAATCAGCGCAGCGTCGGCGGCGACACTGAGTAGTCCGTGTTGCTGTGCTTCTTCGATCGCGAGGAGGCCATATTCGATGGCTTGGTCGGTGCGTGAAAGCCCGAACATCGCATACGCTTTGAGCGAGAGGTTATGCACGTGGGAATGCCCCCCCGACCTCGTCGGCCATCTGAAGCAGTCCGTCCATGATGAGGTTCGCATCCTCGCATCGAAATTCCATGATGGCGATGTAGAGGTCGGTCTGAAGCGCTTACTTGGCGACTGGTCCGCATACTCGGAGTACCAACACCAGCCAATCTAATGGAGAGAAGATGAAGACGATAGTGAAATGGATTTTGATTTCGATGCTTGTTGCGCCCGGGTTTGGATGCGGAGACGACAGTGGTTCTAACGGAAACGATGGCACATCGAATTCCACGGTAGTGAATAACCAGAGCAACAACAGCTCGAATATCGGCGATCGAGGCGGTCCTCAGGCGCTTTCGGGCTTTCAATGGTCGACGGGACCCATCGATGCAAATGGCTTTCAACTCGAGTTGGCATTCGAATTCGGTGATGATGAGGTGATCGCATCGAATACGTGCGAAGGGACGACCACCGTCACGACCACTGCGCCGATCCGCTACACGTACTCGGCACAGGTCGCGAGTGGCAGCTCAGACCGCGTCGACCAGGATGGCGGATTCTGTGAGGTTTCGATTGCGACCGGCGGTTTCGACTTCGAATTGGTCGATGACAACCTTCAGATCACCAGCCAGGGCGAGACACTGACGGCTGCTCCTGCGGGGGCGGTGTCGGGGCTATACGGCGAGTGGAAGGTCGAAACCGAGATCGGGACGCTCTTTTTCTCGATGGGCAACGGCCAGCTCGTGGCACGCAACGAATGCACCAATGGTCTGACAGCCGAGACTTCGACACCTGCGGAATGCAAGAACTTCGTGATCATCGAAGAGAGCAGCATGGGCGGAGACGAAACCTGTTCGGTCTCGATCGAAGCGGGTACGATCGAGTATCGTTTCGAAGGAGCGGAACTCATTCTCAATCAGAATGGGCAAGAGGTTCGCCTGAGCAACTAGAGGAATCGATGAACGATGCCAGTTTACGACATGGTTTCGCCCGGCTCGACGAGGTCAAATTGCACTACGTCGAGGCGGGCGAGGGTCCGCTCGTTATATTGCTGCACGGCTTTCCCGATTTCTGGCGGGCGTGGGCTCATCAGATCCAACCGCTCGCCGACGCGGGCTTCAGGGTGGTTGCGCCCGATATGCGCGGCTACAACAAATCCTCGAAACCTCGCGATGTCGAAGACTACTTCATCGATATATTGACGGCCGACGTGGCGCATCTCGTCGAAGAACTCGGCGAAGAGTCCTGTTTTCTAGCTGGCCATGACTGGGGCGGAGCGGTTGCGTGGATGGTGCCCGCCCTCTATCCCGACCTCGTCGAGCGATTGATGATCTTCAATATGCCGCACGGGCAGCGGTTCATGCGCGGTTTGCGCACCTTCAAACAATTGCGAAAAAGCTGGTACGTCGCAGCCTTTCAACTGCCGTGGTTCCCCGAAAAGCTTGCCTCGCGAAATGACTTCGAAATCTTTCGGAATACCTTTGAGAAAGACCGCGTGAATCCGAACGCGTTTCCGCCCGAGGAAATCGAGAAGTACGTCGAATCGTGGCGTCGCTCGAACCATCTGCACGGACCGATCAACTACTACCGCGCTGCCGCCAGGCATCAGCCCAGCAATCTGAAACGTATCGACATTCCGGTCCGCGTCATCTGGGGGCGACACGATGCGTATCTTGGAGAAGAACTCGCCCAGCCTGATGCCGACCTGGTGCCGAATTGCGAGGTGCGTTACGTCGAAGCCAGCCACTGGGTGATGCATGATCTTCCAGAGCTCTGCGCCGACGAATTGATCGGTTTTTTCAGCTAGCCGATGAGCCGAATCGGGCTCTTGCGTCCTTGACGAGTTTGGCGATCAGAAGGGCGAGGGGAAAGCCATGCCAGAAGACATCGAAGATATCGATGGGCTTCGAGAGCGTGCCCGCCTGGAGCATCTGAAACTTCTCATAAAGATGCGGCTCGGGCCCCATCGGCCACGGCGCCATGGCCATGAATAATGCGAGGAGCACGAGCCACTTGTACTGCATGCGGTCGAGCGAGAACGCTGCCGCAGCCCTTTCCTTCAAACTCATTCGACGATCGTTGCCGATTTGATGTAATCGAGTTCAGGGAATCCCTGCTTCAGGTATTCATTGCCTTCCTGCTGAATCTTGCTCTGACTCGGTCCACGTCCACGCGGCGCACCTTCACCGTATCCGCTGTGGATCTTGTCGACGACTTCCATGCCTCCGTCGACGATTTCACCGAATGGCGCAAAACCCTGCCGGTCGAGCGACGCGTTATTGCCAAAGTTGATGAAGAGCTGGGTCGTACGCGTATTCGGGCCTGCCGTTGCAAAGGTGAGTCGGCCGCGCGTATTGCTCTCTTTGACGGGGTCGTCATCGATGCGGGCGTTTCGCCACTTGGCCGTGATGTCCGGATTTCCATGAAGTCCGAATTGGGCCATGAACCCGTCGATGACGCGGAAGAACGCGATATTATCGTAGTAGCCAATCTTGACCAGGTTGTAGAAGCGGTCGGCACCCTGGGGGGCCCAGTCGCGGTGAATTTTGGCGGTGAAATCACCGGCCGTGGTTTCGAATTTGACCTTATATTCGTTGGGCGCGGTCTCGGTTGCCTTCGAAGGGTCCATCAATGCGGGATTCATTTCGCTATCCTTGGCTGTGTCTTGTTGGGATTCTTTTTCGTTGTCTTCACTGTCTGGCGCCTCAGCAACTCCAGCCTCGTCGCCTTCGGCTGCTTCGGTCGCTTTCTCGGTGGTCTTGGGCTCGTCGGTCGTCGCTGTACTGGACTTCTTGTTCGGGCATCCGAACGCAAGCATCGACGCGGCGAGCAGCACGATCATGAGGATACGTTGGGACATGGTGGTCTCCTGCGATTCTGAGTAGTTCATTTGACGCTACGGCTATAACATTCAACGCCCGGCTCGACCAGTCCGACACCAAGTGTCGTGCCAAACGCGTCGGTCTGCGGTAAGGCTGGTGCAAAACGTATGTTGTCTGGAGTGCAGTATGGTTCGCCGCATTTTCTTTCTCGGAGCAGTCGTCACGTTCGTGTTGGTAGGTGTTGTGTATACCGTGTGGCCTCCGATTTTGTGGTCGCTATTGATCTTCGTGCCGATTCTGCTCGTCGGTGTGTATGACGTGGTTCAGAAAGAGCACACGATCTTGAGGAATTTCCCGATCATCGGGCACGGACGCTACATCCTCGAGTCCATTCGGCCCGAGATTCAGCAGTATTTCATCGAGATCGATACCGAGGGCAGCCCTCTCTCTCGTGAGCAACGTTCGGTCGTCTATCAACGCGCCAAAAACGAGCTCGATACTGTGCCCTTCGGAACCAAACACGACGTGTACAAGACGGGTTTCGAGTGGGTGAATCATTCGCTGAATGCGTGCGAAGCTCCGCATGAAGAACCTCGAGTCATGGTGGGTGAGAAACGCTGCGACAAACCCTATGCTTCGTCGCTTCTGAATATCTCGGCCATGTCCTTTGGGTCGTTGAGTCCGACTGCGATCCTCGCGCTGAACGGAGGCGCCCGAATGGGTGCTTTCGCCCATAATACCGGCGAGGGCGGGATTTCGCCGTACCACAAGGAGCCCGGCGGGGATCTGATCTGGCAGATCGGCACCGGCTATTTTGGCTGTCGGACACTCGAAGGTGAATTCAATCCTGAGATGTTCGCCGAAAACGCCTCGCACGAGTCGGTGAAGATGATCGAGGTCAAGCTTTCGCAGGGCGCAAAACCGGGCCACGGTGGCATTTTGCCAGGCAAAAAGGTCAATCGCGAAATCGCCGAGATTCGTGGCGTCGAAGTCGGCAAAGACGTGCTCTCTCCCCCCACGCATACCGCTTTCTCCGGTCCCGTAGGCCTACTCGAATACGTGAGTGAGTTACGCGAACTCTGCGGCGGAAAACCGGTGGGTTTCAAGCTTTGCGTTGGACAGCCCAGTGATTTCTTCGCGATCTGCAAGGCGATGCTCGAAACCGAGCTCTATCCCGATTTCATCACGGTCGATGGCAAGGAGGGCGGAACTGGCGCGGCTCCACTGGAATTTTCGAACTCGGTCGGGATGCCGCTGCGCGAGGGATTGCGCTTTGTGCACAACGCCCTCGTCGGCTGTGGCATCCGCGATGAGATGAAGATCTTTGCGTCGGGCAAGGTGATCCACGGATTCGACATCATGCGAGCCCTCGCGCTCGGTGCGGACGGCTGCAACTCGGCGCGCGGGATGATGCTGGCGCTTGGGTGTATTCAGGCTCTTCGCTGCAATTCGAATGTCTGCCCGACCGGCGTCGCCACCCAGGATCCGGCGCTATACAAAGGCATCGTGGTTCCGGATAAGACCGAGCGTGTCTTTCGATACCACCGCAAGACCGTGCACAATTTTCTCGATCTCGCGGCCTGCGCCGGCATCAAAGAGCCCGGCGATGTCGAGCCGTGTCATCTGATGCGTCGAATCGACACGACGACCGTGCGCACCTACGAAGACCTCTATCATACGGTCGATGAGGGAGCGATCGTTCGCGGGGACGTACCCGAATGGATGGCGAGTGATTGGGCACGAGCAGGTCTCGAGCGCTTCTAGACCTACCTGAACCGTCTTAGGAATCGATGGACGACCAGACAGAATGGCACGCGATGGACGCTGCGGAAGTCGCGCAGCACGTCGATGCGAGTATCGAAGATGGGCTTACCTCGCAGGACGCAGAGCGGCGTCTCGAGGAGGTCGGCCCCAATATCCTCGAGCGCGGTCGTGCGGCTCAGTGGTACGAGGTGCTCGGTCGACAATTTATGGATGTGCTCATTGGGATTCTGATCGTTGCCGCCGTGGTTTCGATCCTCGTGGGCGAAATCAGCGATGCGATTACGATCTTTGCGATCATCGTTCTCAACGGAGTCCTGGGTTTCGTTCAGGAGTGGCGAGCCGAAAAGGCACTCGAAGCGCTCGAGAAGATGCTCTCGCCACATACCAAGGTCATCCGGGACGGAGAACCTCATGAGATCGAGGCATCGCAGCTTGTGCCCGGCGATACCGTGCGACTGGATACGGGTGATCGAGTTCCCGCCGACGCGCGCATTGTAGACGCCGTGAATCTCAGCATCGACGAGTCGGCCCTCACCGGGGAGTCTGAACCGGTCAGCAAGCAAGCCGAACCGGTCGATGAGGGCGCCGCACTGAGTCAGCGGCGATCGATGGCCTGGACCGGTACTGCCATCACCAGCGGCCATGCGATCGCGGTGGTCGTTCAGACCGGGATGAAGACCGAATTCGGTAAGATTGCCGACCTGACGCAGAACGTCGAGCGTCAGGAAACCCACCTTCAGAAACAGCTCGCAACGCTCGGCAAATGGCTTGGTGTGGTCGCTCTCTGCGTCTCCGTCATCATTGCGTTGATCGGCATTTCCGTGGGTCGAGAGGCCCTCGAAATGTTCATGGTCGGCGTGGCGCTTGCCGTCGCGACCGTGCCCGAGGGTTTGCCGGCCGTCGTGACCATCACGCTGGCGCTCGGTGTGCGACAGATGCTCAAGCGAAAGGCGTTGATCCGCCGATTGCAAGCCGCCGAGACCCTCGGTGCTGCGACGGTGATCTGCACCGACAAGACCGGGACGCTCACCAAGAATGAGATGACGGTTCAAAAAGTCTGGACCCTCGAGAAAGCCTTCGAGGTAAGCGGCGTCGGCTACGAACCCGAGGGCGAGATCACCTTTGAATCCAACGAAGCCGGCCTGGCTGAACACCGGGTGCTCGAACTGCTCGTCGAGTGCGGTGCGCGATGCAATGGCTCGAAACTCTCCGATGAGGAGGATGGCTGGCACGCGCTTGGTGCGCCGACCGAAGCAGCGCTTTTGACGCTCGCTCATAAGGCCGGCGTCAGTTTCAGCGAGATGGACGATGAGCTCATCCGTGAGATCCCCTTCGACTCGACTCGCAAGAGAATGTCGGTCCTCGAGAGGCATGACGACGGGCTGCGGGTTTTCGTCAAAGGGGCTCCCGAGGTGGTGCTCGAGCGTTCTTCGACCATCGAAACCGAATCCGGTCCTCGAGCGCTCGATGACGAGATACGTCAGGTGGCTCTCGATGCGCTCACCGAACAGGCCGAACAGGGGCGGCGCACGCTGGCACTGGCGTGGAAGCCGGTCGATGAAGACCGTGGCGATGACAAAGCCGAAGAATTCATGGAGAGCGACCTGCGTTTTCTCGGCATCGTCGGAATCGTCGATCCTCCGCGCGAGAATGTGGACGTAGCCATCCGTGAGGCGGCGCATGCGGGCATCGACACGATCATGATCACCGGTGATGCGGGGCCGACTGCGCTCGCCATCGCCAGGGCCATCGGAATGAAGGTCGACCGGGCGCTGCAAGGCCCCGAGGTCGACGCGCTTTCAGACGATGAGCTCGCAGACGTCCTCGCTAACGAAGACATACTCTTCGCCCGCGTCACACCCGAGCATAAGTTACGGATCGTCGAAGCGCTGCAGGCGAGCGGCGACGTCGTGGCCATGACTGGCGACGGTGTGAATGACGCGCCGGCCCTGAAGCGGGCAGATATCGGCGTCTCGATGGGGCTTCGAGGCACCGAAGTGGCGCGTAGTGCGTCGGATATGGTGCTGACCGACGATAATTTCAATTCGATCGTCGGGGCCGTAGAAGAGGGGAGACGTCAGTACGACAACATCCAGAAATTCGTACGATATCTGCTCAGCTCGAATTTCGGAGAAGTGGTAGCGATCGCCGTGAGCATCGCCGTGGGTGGCCCGCTGATCCTCCTTCCCGTTCAGATTCTATGGGCAAATCTGGTCACCGACGGCGTGACAGCCGTTGCTCTCGGAGCCGAGCCTGTCGAGAAAAACACCATGAAGAGACCGCCGCGCGACCCGCGGGCTCCGATCCTGAATCTCAAAGGGCTTCTCTCGATCGTGGTGCTGGGCTCGTATCTGGGTGGCGCGACCTTCTGGATCTTTCACACCTATCTACAGGGAGACCCAGGAGAGGTCGCGCGTGCACAGACGATGGCCTTTACGGGCCTGATCGTCTTTCAGAAGATCAATGTCTTCAATTTCCGTTCGTTGCACAGCTCGCTCTTTTCGATCGGAATCTTTTCGAACCCGTGGATTATTCTCGCGTGGCTCGCAACCGTGGGACTTCAGGTCTGCGCGGTATACGTGCCTATTCTGCAGGAGCTTTTGCATACGGTAGCGCTGACGGCCAACGACTGGCTGGTGATTCTTGCGATCGGCATGCCCATCTTCGTAGCAGGTGAGATCGTGACATGGGTATGGGCTAAATTCGCGACAAAAGCTCACTGAAACCGGTTGCTCTTCACCGGCGAGCACTCCCAGAAGACCGGTCGAGCGCTGCCGCTCGTCAGGGCAATCGGTCCCAGATCGGCCTCGAGATGGGCCGCCGTGATCGCCAGACCGGTCAAGGCCGGCAGATCTTCGAGCTGGTCGGCCTCGAGCGACGTATTCGCGATCTCGAGCGCAATCTCGCGAATCTCGCGCGCGTCTGGATCGCTGCGAATCACTTCTTCGCTCTCTGCGTCAAAGCTCATCCGCGCGCCCCATGGCGTGACATTATGCTGGTAGAGAAAGGTCTGAAAATCTGCCGAGAATGGGGGTGTTTCTGTCCAGCAGGCTGCATGGCTCCATAGCAGTTGCCCCTCTCGATTCTCGTAGAGTTGCTCGAGGGCTGTCGGGTCGAGAGCAGCGAGGTCGTAGGCCACGATGAGCCCGGGTTCGTCGGTTCCTTCTTCG
>CAYFTY010000097.1:0-9518 GCA_964346045.1 uncultured Bradymonadales bacterium
AAGTGCATGCCGACGTCTGGCATCTGATCCAGAAGTCGAAGCCCTTCAGCGAGGCATGCAGCGGTGAAGCCGTAGTGTCCCTGGGGGGCAAGGCCAGTCGGGCCTGGCTTGGAGTGGAAGACTTCGCAGGTCGGCACGGGCCAAGAGCCAAAATAGTCTATCTAAAAAACTATAATCCTATGAAAATAGATAGATTTTTTCTGCTGTCTGAAAAATAAAATCAATCATTACAACAATTTAGATGGATCGAGAATCCTGGCACGCATCCTGTAGTACCTATCCCCGACCGCATAGTGAGGCGGCGCTCGCAGGCCCAATCGTTTGAATCGGAAGCGCGCGTCCCGCGAATCGTCTGTGCAGTCACCTGGTAGCGGGTTCGATTCCCGTCAGACATCAAACGTCTGTAGCTCATTGGTAGAGCACTCCGCTGTGAACGGAGCGACATTATGTCACTGGTCTAAGGAACCAGCCCAGCCGGTCGAAAGACCGGCACCAAAAGGGCGCGTGGCATGCGCCGGATCAGAATCGTCGGGGGGCGATGAAGATCACCGAGAGGACGCCAGAGGAGCTGTCTCGGGCTCGGGAAACCGGGTCACAAGGCCTCGCACTCGATGGCCGCGGACCTTCGTTTCGAAGGACACGTCGCCAGAGAGTCCGCCGGAGGGCTCCCCGCAGAACCGAGGGAAGGCGCATGCCAATCGCCTGATTTTTGATTTCGAATTCCCCGCGAGGGGATTCATGACGCCGATGCTGGCGTCGATAGACGGCGCGATGCGCCACAGGAGGTACGATGAAGTTCACGATCAAGGACAACGAACGAGCCTTGCTCATCAAGGATGGTCGCGTCACGAAGTGGCTCGAGCCCGGTACGCACCGCGTCTTCAGTCTCTTCAACACGAATGTCGACGTGAAGCGCATCAACCTCGATGAGCACCTGCGTGAGCTGACTCCCGAGCTCGAGCGCGTCATGCCTGAACGTGTGGCTCAGAAGCTCATCGTGAGCGCCGATCAGGTCGCGACTGTCCGAGTCGATGGTCGTCCGTTTCGGGTGCTCGGTCCGGGCAAGTATGTCCTATGGCAGGAGCGCGCCAAAGTGACGGCAACGCTCTTTGAGACCGAAGAGCTCGAGAGCGATATCCCGCGTGCTTTCTGGGCCTTCGTGCCCCGCGACGATTTCGTTGACCTCGAGGTTCAGCCCTACCAGCGTGCACTCGTGTACGTCGACGGTGAGCTGGCCCGCGTCTATGGCCGGGGTCGACGGCTTTTGAGCCATCGGGATCGAGAGGTGATGATCGAATGGAGCGACGTGCGTGAGCAAGAGCTCCAGATCGTCAGCCAGGAAGTCATGACCAACGACAAGGTTTCGCTGCGCATCAACGTGATCGCGAAGTACCGCGTGGTCGATGCAGTGGCAGCTCACGAGTCGGTTACCAGTCTGCGAGACGCGCTCTACGCCGAAACGCAGATGGCCGCGCGACAGTTCGTCGCTGGTTTGACCGTCGAGCAGATGCTCGAGCGTCGTAACGACGCGGTCGATCAGATGACTGAGATGGTCAGTCCTCGTGCCGAGGGTTGGGGTGTCGAGGTACTTCGTATCGAGCTCAAGGACGTGATCCTGCCGGGCGATATGAAGATGATCCTCAACCGCGTGATCGAAGCTGAAAAGCGGGCCGAGGCCAACTCGATCATGCGTCGTGAGGAGACCGCGGCGACTCGTTCGCTGGCGAACACCGCCAAGATGCTCGAGAAGAACCCCACTCTGATGCGCCTCAAAGAACTCGAGGCGTTCAAGGATATTGTGGGCGAGATCGAGAACGTCACGGTTGTCGCCGGCGACGGCCAAGGTCTCGATTTTCTGAAACTCACGTAAGATACGCCGGCGGTCCTTCCCGGGCCGTCGGCTTTTTTGTGAAGAGCGCCAAAGCCTCGTCGAGCGCTCGCCTGCACGGAGCGGCGTTTGACATATCTCTGCTCGTCATTAAGCCTTACCGTACGTAGAAAACGAAGTATTCATGCGTCCCGAAGGGCGTTAACGATAAATCGATTGGGGCCCAAGATGAAATGGTTACGAACGATCATTGCCTTGCTCTTTGCCGTTGCGATCGGTTGTGGCGGCGACACCGACGAGACATCTCCAGAGCCTGTCGATCCCGACGCGATTCCAGCCGATGAAGTGAGAGTTCTCGACGAGGGGGCACGACAATCGCTGAACTCCTTTGATTTCGACGTCGAAGAGAACGAGGGAACATTGCGCTTCGACGCCGAGAGTCCGTTCGCCACGCAGATCGCCGACGGTCAGATTCTTGCGAGCCGCCCGGCGGGGGACGTGGCGCCGTCTGGACTCTTACAGCGCGTTCAGTCGGTGACCACCCAGGGTGACGAGGTCGTCGTCATCACTCGACAGGCCACACTGGCCGAGACCTTCGAGCGCGCCGAATTCGACGAACGCCGCAATCTAGACGCCGACGATATCCAGACGATGGAGCCGCTCGCCGAGGGGGTCACGATCGAACCTCTGGACTCGGGGCTTCGCACCCAGAGGTCGCGCGTCGGCCAGCCCTTCCAACTGAATTTCTCGCAGGTGCTCGTCGATACGGACGGTGATCGCGACACGACCAACGACCAGATCGAACTCAATGGCGACGTAACCTTTGGGGCAAGTTTCGACGCGGCCCTGAAGGTCGGTGGCTTCAAGCTACAGCGTTTTCTCTTTGCCGTGAATGTCGACGAGAGTATCAACCTCGAGATCGAGGGAGATCTCGATCAGGCTGATATTGAAGAACGAAAGCAGGTCGCACGCATCAACCTCAACACCATCGTTTTTCAGGTCGGGCCCGTGCCGGTCGTTATCAAGATCGACCTCGTCGTGAGCGTCGGCGTCGACGGCACGCTGACTGCCGATATCTATACCTCGGCCAGCCAGTCGACCAGCCTGCGGCTCGGAGCCGAATACACCGATGACGATGGTTGGAGCGAGATCAACGAAACGAGCAGCAACTTCGAGTTTCAGCCGCCTCAATTCAATCTCACGAGCGTAAATGCCCGTGGCTACGTACGGCCGCAGGTCGAGATCAAACTCTATGGAGTGGCCGGGCCATTTGTCTTCGCCGAGCCCTATGTGCGGTTCGTAGCCGAGCTCTACACCAACCCCTACTGGGAGCTCTACGGTGGCCTCGAATTTGGAATCGGGTTTGTGGTGACGGTGCCCGTGTTGGGTGAGGTTGCGAGCTGGGAGGCTTCGGTCCCGGCGTTCGAAGAAGAGATCGGCGAGTCGAGTAACCGGGCGCCAACACTTGAGATCATAAGCCCCGACGACGGTACGACCGTGACTGCGGGCTCAGACCTGAACATGATGGTCTCGGCCACCGACCGCGAGCAATCGACCGTGCGCATCATCGCCGACGACGGGACCGACTCTGAGGTCGTCACGTCGACCGAAGGCGAGGAAGTCGAGCTCGAATTCACGAGTCTATGTCAGGGAGCCAGGACCTATACGATCACTGCCGAAGACGATGAGGGCGCGACCGACGTCGTGCAATTCAGTGTGGTTGTCGAAAACGCCGTTCCCGAAGTCGAGCTCGACCCGTCGACGCTGACCGGCGCCAACGCTCCGCCCATCTTTCCAGGCGGGTATATGTCGGCGGCCGCCACGGTGAACGACCCTGGATGCCCGAGCGCCGATCCGGTCAATACGGATTTCATCGAGTGGTATATCGACGGCATGCAGGTGTCACAGGCACCTGAGCTGCTTACGCGCCTCGCCCCGCAAGAGTACTCGGTTGGCCAGACGATCTCGCTCGAAGCCCGATATGACGACGGCGAAGACACGGGCGTCTCGCAGCCCGTCGACGTCACATTGGAGTCAACACCGCCGGGCGATCTCGAGGCCGAGGTGAAGATCACGCAGTGCGATTTCTGCGGCGAGAGCGTGATTTTCGCCGGCTCACTCTACGTGCCCGATGAAGTCACACTGCGCGGCGTTGCGTTCGACCCCAAAGAAGGCCAGCTGCCCGGTAGCGAGTTGACGTGGCAGATCATCAACGAAGACGACTCCGCCCGGAAGACCATCGGGACGGGGCGCGAAATTACCTTCAAGTTCAGCGATTACTATCCCAACCCCGGTTCATTCGAGGGCACGAATACGATCTACCTCACCGTCGATGACGCCGGCCAGACTGTCGAAGACTCGGTCGATTTCTTCTTCCTGATCGGGGGATGACCGAGCCCCGACGTCCTGCGGAGAGCGCCGACGTGCCCTAAAGTCATCTTGCTGACCGAGGGAATACTCCCGGGGTGCCCCGTCGGCATCGTACCCCAGTCGGTAGAGCGAAACGTCCTTCATCGATTACGAGGACTACCATGCATATCTCGGAAACACCCAAACCTGTCGCCCTCTTTGCCGCGCTGCTCCTGGTCGCCTGCGGAGGTGATGACACCTCGACCCCGATGCCCGAGCCCGATCTTGGCATGCCTGACATGACCGAAGACATGGGTCCTGAGCCGGGCGAAGACATGGCTGCCGACGAAATGGGAACGGACATGCCCGAGGTCGAAGCTCCGATGGCCGATGCCGGCACAGACCAGACCGGCGAGGTGAATCAGGCCGTCACGCTCGATGGCACCGCTTCGACAGGCGCCGACCTGAGCTTTTCGTGGTCGTTCGTCACGCGCCCCGACACGAGTTCGGCCAGCATCGACGATGCGAACGCCGAGATGGCGACGTTCACCCCCGACCAGGCGGGCAGTTATATCGTCGAGCTCGAAGTCATGAATGCCGCCGGCTCGGCGACCGACCGGGTGACCATCGAAGTTACACCCGAAGGCGGTCTGACCTCGACGGTCTATGTCGCTCCCGATGGTGACGACCAGAACAGGGGCACCGAAGATGAACCCCTCGCGACGTTCGACGCGGCGATCGAGGTCGTCAGAACTCGCGACATGGTCGAGCGTATCGAGCTCGAGGCCGGGCCCTATGATGTCGACCAGACCTATACGATCTCTGAAGACCTCGACATCAGCGGACCCTCTGATTCTGAGGCCATCATCAACGGCACCTCGGACCTCTTCGAGCTCGATCAAGAGGCCTTCTTGACCCTGGTCGACGTGACGATTCGCAGCCCGGGCGAGGCCATCGATGTGATCGAGGGCACCTCGGTAAGCCTGATCGGAGTCACCTGTGAGGCCGATGTCTGCGTGCGAGCGGGGACACTTTTCGACAATGACGGTGGGCGCGTCGAAGTCAGACGCTCCCTCTTTGCAGGACTTTCCAGCGGCTCGTCGCAGGGTATCGTGGCGTCGCTACCCGAGGATGTCTCGGTCGTGGATTCGACGATCCGGGATTTCGGGCAATACGGCATTCAGGTGCTCGATGGCCCACTGACCCTGCGCGATTCGAACGTGGATGGAAACCCGACCGCCCTGAGTCTGGTGGTGAATCAGTCGCAGAATGCGACGACGATCACCAACACGACCTTTGACGGCAACGACACTGTTTTGGACAACACCGGCGCACGCAACGTGACCTTCTCGAACACGACTCTTTCGAATTCGACCGACACGGCGATCGTGAGTGAGGGAGGTGCCATCGTTATCGATCATTCGACGATCGATGGCTCGGGAGGCCACGGTATCGATGTTCGCCGTGATGCCATCGTGACGGTGAGGGATTCGACCATCTCGAATAGCCAGGACGAAGGCATCATCGTGGTGGGCGTTGACGCCCGTCTCGACCTCGGCGATGACATCGACGATGGCAATAACGTCCTCTCGAGCAACGACGGAGGCGAGATATTCGACAACCGGCCCTCGGGCGCCACGGGATTCATCAAGCTCAGTGCGACCGAGCTTTCGGGCATCTTTCCGCCGCCGGGCACCTACTCGGGACCGTTTTTCAGCAACTACAATATCAAGATTGCCAACGACACGACCGTCGAAGCCTTCTGAGCGCGTGCGGCTTTTGTGCACCGTCGCTGGCTGATACACTCCTGCTATGTCGTTGTCCTCGAACTCTGTGGTCGGGCTCTCGCTGGCCATGATGGTCATGTCGGTCTCCTGTGCACACCAACAGACAGGGCCTGAAGCCAGGGGCCTTTTGCGTCTCGAGGTCGAACCCGCTTCGGCGACCGTATTCGTCGACGAAGACTATATGGGTCAGATCGACGGCTGGGTCCAACAGACCATCCCGTTGACGACCGGAGTACGTATGGTCGAGATCAGTGCGCCGGGATATATGAGCCAGCGATTTGACGTCGAGATTCGCTCCAATGAAGAAGTTACGCTTCGACTTCGAATGGAGCCAGAGTTAGAAGTAGCGTCTCCCGAGCAAGCCGAAGGTCGTCTATGACGGTGGATTCACAACTCCGAAACCTGCTCGCCAGCGGGGGCGAATTTTCGACGATCGTCGAAGATTTGAACGTACGGCACGTCATCATTTCACCCAACGGTGAATGGACGTTCTTGAAGCTCGGCCGCAACCGCGAGGGTGGAGAGTCGCTTTCGCAAGGCTGGCTCGAAGAGCTCGCAGGGCTCGTGCCACACGGTCAGGTCTTGCGCTACCGAGAATGGGCGATTCGATCGTTCGAGGGCGTCGGTGGCACGTCGTTTTTGGTCGAGCGATTGCCATCCGCCGTCGTGGATCGGCTGCCGCAAAAAGTCGTGAACGCGCTCAAACGTCAGATCCGTCGCGATGGAAACGGTCTACTCGTCGGCGAGCCCGGAGCCTCGAAAGCCGGCATCCTGCTGTGGCTTGCGATGCAGATTCCCGACGAACACGTGCTTTACGTGTCCGAGAATCCGCCCAACGAGCTGCCCGGCGCGCACATTCTGCATGTCTTTCCGCCCGATACGCCCCACCAGAGGCGCAATCTCGAGAGGCTGGCGCGTCTGAATCAAACCGTGGTCTGGGACCGCGTTGCAAGTCCTCGAGATGTCCATACCCTCTTTGGGTTTTCGGGGGCCCGGCGGCGCTGGTTTTCGCTCGACGCCTCGAGCATTCGTTCATCGCTGCGCACGCTCGCCGGCTATATGTATCAGGGGGTCGATGCACGATTCGACACGATGGTGGCGCTGCGAGCCTCGGTGATTGGAAGACCCGAAGTATTGAACTTCCTCATGCGAAGCGATGATGGCGCGTGGGAAGAGGTCTATCAGACCGAGGGCTCGGCGCTCGAGTTCGTGCGTTCGTTTACCGACGAAGGTTGGGATGGCCTCGGTGGCCTCGGTCAACGCTCGGACGTCGAAGAGGTTCAAGAGGCGCACCATGATGAAATGAGTGCCGGTGCCGTGATCGATGAAATCGAGGTGGGTCACGAGCAAGGCCTGGGCGAGGAGTCTTCGATGGCCGGCATCCGTAAGCGACCAGGCCAGATGACCCAGGATTTCGAAAATCCTCTCACCATCCCGGTCGATGCGGCCCCCGAGCATTTGGAAGCGTCTGATGAAGACGTGACGCGTATTCGCTCGAGTGGCGAGATCGACCTTCAGGATTTCGTCCATCAACGCAATCGGCCGGGCAACCTGCCCGAAGAAACGCGCCAGTACAAAGATACAGAAGCTGCACGAAACGTCGTCGAGGAGGTAGATCTGCTCGGTGATTTGCTGCAGGAAGATGAGCCGCCCGAGGCCGTCAATCTCGAAGATCTGCGAATCACCCGGGCCGAAGATGTCTCAGACGAGACCCTCGAGGCCATCACGAGTGCGTCGGATGAAGAGGAAATGCCCGACGGCGACACCTCGTCGGTGCATTATCAGCAGATTCCGCAGCAAGCCCTGCAGCCCGAGCCGCCCGAGCCGCCCGACGACGATCTGGACTCATTGATGAACATCGACTTCCCCATCGACGAGGCGTTCGAGGATTGGGACCAAGATTCCTACGCCGATGACGACGACTATTCGGATGTCTACGACGATATCGAACTCGAAGAGCTCTCGGGCATGATTTCGGCCGCCGAACTCGAGCAGACCTCGGTCGCCAACGCGGATGAGCTCAGCTTCGCGATGACCAAAGAGCGGGATGTTCCCCAGCAGGATACGTCTCCGACGCGCACCGCGAGCGCCGAGCTTGCCGCAGCCATTGCGGCCGTCGAAAACGATCAGAACGAAGAAGACCAGACCACCGAGATGACCGTCGACCGGCTCATGAATATTCGCCGAAAGCTCGGCGACGACTAAACCCCCTTTGAGCATGCCGACAGGCACCCCAGGAGTAAGTACTTCCTCGGCCAGCGAAGCTGGCTTCTGGCCTCAGGGCACGTCGGCGCTCCACCTAAGCCTTCATGCCGGGGATTTCACCACCGGGTGCCTGCGAGTGCCCGTTTCCGCCCTTGTGGCCGAAGTCGGTGATGGGCTCACCCACAGCCTCGCCGCATCCGACGGCATTGAGGATCGTGTTGAAAAGTTGATTATGCGGCACGTGGTTGCCGTCGACGACGCCGGTGTCTCTGGCATCGATGTACTGGCCCTGTCGTAGATAGCCGCCGCCGCTTCCTGCGATGATCTGCGGCAGGTTGCGATAGCTATGCCCGACACCATTGGCAAGGTCGTTGGTCCAGAACGCCACGCAATCGTCGAGGAGCGTTCCTTCGGCGGTCGTGTAGGCGTCGAGTCGGTCGAGCAGATATTTGAACATCTGCAACTGGATGCGGTCGATCTGGTAGTGCAGGTTGGCCGCATTGTCGATCGACGGCGCCGAGCCGCTCGCCCCGTTCCCCTGGATGCGGTGCGAAATCCAGTGGAAGGGATAGTCGGGCCCGTTGATGCTGTAGACGGTCTGGTCATTTCCATTACCGATCTGCAGCGTCGCTGCACGCTTCAAATCGCAGGCAAAGGCGAGTGCGATCACGTCCATCATCATGTAGGTGACGGTCTCGGTATTCACCGGATCAGTATGCAGACTATTCTCGTCGGCATCCTCGATCTCGGCCCAGCGCATCTGAGGCAGATGACATTCCATCATCCGCGTCTCGAGATCGCGAATACTGTCTTGATGCAGCTCGAGCCGGATCAGGTCTTGCCGGCTCAACGACGGGTTGGACTGCAGCGCCGTGAGTTGCTCGCGCAGAATGTCATTCACGCTCTTTCGTTGATTGGCGATCTGTTCTTCGAGCATCGCATCCGACATGCCGTCGGGCGTGCCAAAGAGAGTTTTGTAGACCTCCCACGGACTTCGTTCGGCCGAGCGCAGAATGCCATTCGTCTCGCCGTTGGGCGGCAGACGGTACGAGAGCACTTCGTCGAGGTAGCTCGATGAGCGGCCCGAGGCCAGCGTCAGCGGCTCGGGGTCATTGGGGCAGAGCGTACGCTGGATGTAGTTGTCGATCGACTCGCCGGTTGCCAGCGATCGATTTCCTTCGGGAAACGCCGATGGAGGCGTCGCGGTAAAGCATTGATTGCCACCGCCCGAGTGGCCGCAGCCATTGCCCGGATAGCTGTATTTGGTGCCCTCGACGATCAGCAATTTATCGGCGTGATCGGCGAGCTCACCGGTCGCCCGCATGTCTCCGTCCCCGTCGACCCGCTGC
>CAYFTY010000098.1:0-9513 GCA_964346045.1 uncultured Bradymonadales bacterium
GGGTGAATTCAGAGACGGCAAACGCAATGAAGTGTCGTGAACGTGAACGCCCTGCTCATATTCGCTGAGCACGCCGTCGGCCTCGGTATGAGCAAGTTGCAGCAGCATCGCGTCGGTCTGCTCGTGCACCTGTCTGTGCACTACGATGGCAACCAAAATCGTGAAGACGAGGACCGAGAGTAAAAAGACGACGCCGATGCGCCGCACGATGAGCGTTCGCAATGTTGGCGCATCGGTCAAATCTCATCCTGATTCTTGAGTCGATATCCCCGCCCGCGGATGGTCTCGATGACCGAAGACTCGGTTTCACCTGAATCGAGTTTAGTACGTAGATACCTCACGTAGACGTCGACGACATTCGTCGTCGGGTCGTGCGACATGCCCCAGACGCGGTCGAGAATGATACTTCGACTCAGGACCTCGCCCCGATTTTTGAGAAAGAGGTCGAGGAGTTCGAACTCGCGTGCGGTGAGCTCGTATTCGAAATCCTCGCGAACGACGACGCGTTGGCGTAGGTCGACTCGCGACAGGCCGATCTGTACCTCGGTTGCCTCGCCGCTGAACTCATTGCGGCGTGCGTGGGCCCGCATGCGAGCGAGTAATTCGTCAAAACTGAAAGGCTTTTCGATGTAATCGTCGGCCCCCGCATCGAGGGCGAGTACAGTCGCATCGACACCGCTTCGGGCTGTGAGCATGATCACGGGGGCGGTGACGCCCGCATCGCGCCATCGTCTCAAGATCGAGACACCGTCCATGTCGGGAAGTCCCCAGTCGAGCAAAATGACGTCGTAGGGTTGCGCGGGACCCTGGCTCAGTGCCTCTTCGCCGGTGGCGCAACGATCGACGGTGTGGCCCTCTTCATGCAGACCGCGGTGCAGAAACTGAGCGACGCGGTCATCATCTTCGACGATCAAAACGAGCATGGAGCCATCCATCGGGTCGGCGCCGAGGATAACAGGCTCGCGTCTTTCTGAGGAGACGCTCATTGGGCGGGCTCGGGCTCGGCCGGTGTCTTTCCGAATCGCGCGTAGAGCGTCGGTAAGACGACCAGGGTAAGCATCGTGCTCGTCACCAGGCCGCCGATCACGACGGTGGCCAGGGGCCTCTGCACCTCGGCACCGATACCGACCTGAATGGCCATGGGCAAAAAGCCGATGCCGGCTACGAACGCGGTCATGAGCACCGGGCGGAATCGCTCGTCGGCACTGCGTCGCGCGGCTTTCTCGGCGTCGTCGAACTCGGCGTGCAGTTCGCGTGTACGGCTCAAGAGCACGATGCCGTTCATCACCGCGATACCAAAGAGAGCGATCAGCCCGACGACCGCACTCATCGAGATAGGCAACCCACGCACCCAGAGCGCGATGATGCCACCCGAGGCAGCCACCGGTACGTTCAAAAAGATCAGAAGAGCGCTCCGCCAGTCCCGAAACGCGACGTAGAGAACGCCCAGAATCAGAAAGAGAATCAGAGGCACCATGATGGCTGTACGCGTCGCAGCCGCCCGAAGTTGCTCATATTTGCCCGACCATTCGATCCAGTATCCATCGGGCAACTCGACGTTTTCGTCAACGCGCTTCTGCGCATCCTGCACAAAGCCTCCCAGGTCGCGGCCGCGTACATTGGCCTCGATGATGAAGCGACGACTTCCGGCTTCGCGCTCGATCGTTGCCGGCGTCGTGACATTGGCGATCTCAGCGACCGATTCGAGAGGCGCAACGCCCCTTCCTTCGTGGGTCGTGAGCGGAAGGTCGCCAAAGGGCACCGTCTCGTCCCAGGCCGTTTTGATCACAATAGGATCGCGGAATTGGCCTCGCTGGACGGTGCCGATCTCAGTGCCTCGTTGCACGCCGGCAACCAGCATCAAGATATCATCGGTCGAGGTTCCAAAGAGCTCGAGCCGGTCGCTCTCGAGGCGCGCCTCGATACCCGGCACACCCTCGATGGTCGGGGCGCTTACGTCGGCAGCACCTTCGACGGCGTCGAGCTCGGTCGCGACCTTCTGCGAGATATCGAGGAGCACATCGAGGTCGGGCCCGAAGACCTTGACGCCGACGTCGCTCGTAATGCCTTCGAGGAGCTCGTTGAAGCGCATCTCGATCGGCTGGGTGAAGGTGAGCTCGGCCCCGAGTTCAGCGGCCTCGAGCCGTTGGGACATTGCGTCAACGAGCTCTTCCTGAGTTCTGCCCGTCTGCCACTCGGAAAGGGGATGCAGTTTGACCAGAATGTCCGACTCTTCGAGCCCCATGGGGTCGGTTGCCACGGCCGGGGCGCCGCTGCGAGATGCCACGCGATCAACCTCGGGGAATTCACGCAGAATATGTTCGATGCGCGAGGCTTCTTCGAGAGCCTCATCGGCCGAAATACTGGGCACGCGCGCCGTCTGTACGACGATGTCTCCCTCCTGCAACTGCGGCACGAACTCGATCCCCATGGTCGTGGCGAGAACGACGCTTGTAGCCAGCACGACCAGAGCGGTTCCAACCGCGACCCTGGGCCGCACCATCGCCGTCCGCAGCGTGGGCCTGTAGAGCGCGTCGAGCTTTGAGGTCAGCCAGGTCTGGTGGTCTCCGCGTGGACGGATCACGAATGAAGACGCGGCGGGAATGTACGTGAAACTCAAGATCAGCGCTGTCGTCAGCGCCAGCAAGACGGTCAGGGCCATGGGCCTGAAGAGCTTCCCCTCGACGCCCGTCATGGTGAGGATGGGGATGTAGACAAGTATCAGAATCCCCACAGCGAAGAGCACAGGTCCTGAGACACTCTGGGTGCGCTCGACGATCTTGTCTCGCAGATCTTCGTTTCGCACGAGCTCGAGCGCGACAATGCTCTCGACGACGACGATCGTTCCATCGACGATGAGCCCGAAATCAATGGCCCCCAGCGACATGAGATTGCCCGAGTAGCCGAGCAAATTCAGCCCCAGAAACGCCCCGAGCATGCTGAGCGGAATCACCGAGGCAACCAAAAGACCGCTTCGCACGTCACCCAGCATCAGGAGCAGGATCAAAATCACCAGAAGTCCGCCCTCGGTCAGCGACTTGCCGACCGTCGAGAGGGTATTTGCGACGAGTTTTTTGCGATCGTAGATCACCTCGACCTCGACACCTTCGGGCAGAGCCTCTCGCACCGTGTCCATGCGGTCGCGCAGGTCGTCGACGACGCTCAAGGCGTCGGCCCCGGCCAGGAGTTGGGCCATGGCGAAGAGTACCTCGCCGCGGCCGTCTGCCGAGCCCATACCGACGGTGAGTGCACCCGATTCTACGACCTCGGCGACGTCGCGAACATAGATGGGACGTCCTTCTTCGATGCGAACGGGAATCGCTTCGATCTCTTCGAGCGTGGTCGGGTTCGAGATGGCGCGGACTAGCACCTGCTCAGGCCCATCGACCATGGCGCCTCCGGCTACCAGCCCCAGTCCATCACGGATCGCCTCAGCGACATCGCTGGCCACAAGGCCCCTGGCAGCCAGCGCATAGGGATCGAGATTTACGTCGAGCTGGGGCGTTCCTCCGCCCCAGGCGTTCACCTCGACGACTCCGTCGACCGTGACCAGGCGGGGCGCGATATCGCGCTGATAGATTCGGTACAGCTCATATTTGGTGTGTCGGTCAGATGCCACCGTAAACTGATAGACTTCTCCAAGACCGGTCGCAGGCGGCCCGATGGCGGGGGTTCCTGCAGCGTCAGGGATCACTTCGCGCGCGGCATCGAGTCGCTCTTTGACCAGTTGCCTGGCGTGCCAGATATCGGTTCCATCTTCGAAGACCACCGTGACGGCCGAGATGCCGGTGCGCGAGAGACTGCGCAATTCGACGACTCCGGGAAGTCCACCGAGTTCGCGCTCGATTGGCAGCGTCACCAGAAGCTCGACCTCTTCGCTCGCCATACCGGCTGAAGCCGTCAGTACCTGCACCTGGACATTGGTGAGGTCAGGAAATGCGTCAAAGCGAGCCTGTGAGACGCCCCACGCGCCTAGAACCACGAATGCAGCCACACCGGCGAGTACAAACCCACGATGACGGACGCTGAGCTGGATGATTCGATCCAATAACCACATGGTTCACCTCATTCGAATGCAAGGACGCTCTTGAGGGCGAATGCACCGCGCGAGACGATACGGTCGCCGGCGGCGATGCCCGTGACGAGCTGGTCTTCACCGCTGCGTCCAATGATCTTCACTGGCACAGGCTGCGGACGTTCATCACCTTTTTTGACAAACACAGAGGGGGTTCCCTGCAGCTCGACGATGGCCATCCGTGGCACGGCGACCGCGTCTCCCGGCGCAGGGATCTGCACTTCTGCAAGTCCGCTCGACCCGATCACGAGCCCTTCGCCTTTGAAATAGAAGGCCTGCGTGCGCGTCTGCCCATCAAAGCCGGCGTCGCGCCGTTCGAACTCGAGAGTCAGCTCTTCGTCGGTGCCGGCCGCCGTCCAATGGACCCGCGGTTTTTGGTCTCCCAGCCGGCGGACCAGCGTCTCGGCAAGATCGACGCGCAGCCGTGGGGCATCGTTTGCAACGACGGTGATGCAGCTCGACTCGGCGCTGTAGAGGCCTCCGGGCGCACAATTGAGGTCGCTCACCGTGCCAGCGACCGGAGACAACCACTCCCACTGGCTCTTCTGCCCACGTCGAATATTCGCATTCCGAACTCCGAGCTGACGCTGCACCCGCTGCAACTGCGCCCGAGCTTCGTTGAGCGAGAGTTCGGCTTCGTAGAGAGAGGCTGACGATTTGAAGCCCGCTTTGACCGCTTCTTCGAGCCGAGTAACGTTCTTCTGGCGCTCATCGACGACACGTCGCAATTCGCTTGCGACACTGGCCAGGTCCCCAAGCTCGGGGCTCACCAGCGTCGCGAGGGTGTCGCCGACCTCGACTTTCGAACCTGTCGTGACTGACCATGAGACCAACCGCGCCTCGACAGAGGGGCCAACGACCCACTCAGCATTGGATGGCACGACGACTTCGCCGAGCAGGCGCACCATCGAAAGCTCGTCGGGGGTTTCCGCTTCGGCAAATTCGAGCCGCGCCTCGACGCCTTTCGAGGCGACCGCCTCGGATTCGATGGTCTCGTTCTGGCAGGCGAACAAAAGGGCCACCGCTATCAACAAAGGTATTCGTTTCATGGTCTTTCTCCGGAGTTTCCGGACGTCTGAAGGAGCTTTTGAATCGCATTGGCTTTGAGCCGCCGCGCATCGATTTCGGCCCGCTGCAAAATGAGTTTATGTTCGGCTTCGTGCAGCTCACGGCGTGCCTGAATGAGCCGATAAATCTCGACCTGCGATGCTTCGAAGGCCTTATTCATGAGTTCGACGCGTGCCTCGAGAGGGACTACGTAGCGCTCCTTCAACTCGAAATATTCGTCGACGAGCACCTCGAAATTCGACACTTCGGCCTCGAGCTCGGCACGAATTCGTAGAGCGGCCCATTCACCGGCGCTCGCCTGGCTGACTGCCCGGGCCCGAGCGAGCTCGGCATCCGAGGCCTCGGCCTTCTGAAAGGGAAAATCCAACGCCAGCACAGGGCCCAGAAAATTCGCTTTGAAATCGACCGAACGCGCGCCCACACCGACGTCGAGCACGATCGGTAGAGCAGCCTCGTGCGCCCTCGCCTGAGCTTCGAGCGCCTGACGCCGCAGGTCGAACGCTTGTACCTCGGGGAACGACTCGACCGCCGAGAGCAGTGGGGTCCAGGGATTGTTGCGCCGGGGTTCTTCGTGAGTTGCCGGCACAGGCGCTAGCTCGCATTCTACGCCGAGCAGCGCCTCGAGCCGGGATTTTGCCAGACGCGCTCGTCGTTTGGCTTCGGTGAGCTCGGCCCCGATCCAGGCCACCTCGGCTTCGAGATCGGCCAGATCGAGCCTCGAGATGAGCTGACGATCTCGAGCCGCGCGAATGGGCTCGAGTTCGGCATTAGCCTCAACGAGGTAATTCTCGAGGTGACCACGTTCGAGCTCGTGTTTTCGCCATATCAGATAGGTGTCCTGTACCTGGTCGACGTAACGCCACCGCTCGATGGAAAACTCGGCCTCGACGACGCTCCACTCGGCCCCAATGGCCATCCGGGTGGCCTCGGCTCGGTCGCCGAGTTCGATGGCGATCGTGGCTGCACCCAGATACTCGTTCGCCTCGCCTTCGAGAGAGATTTCCGGAGCGATCGACGCGCTCAGCGATCGAAAACGTCCCGGGACTGCGTCTTGCGCCGCCTCGTGTCCTGCACGCGTCGCGCGCTCGCGCTCGGCCCAGCGCTGATTCCAGACCATGACCGCGGTCGAAGTGATATTCTCGATCTCGACCGCACTCTCGGCCGGGCACTCGGACTCGGCGTAGGCCGGCGTTGCGAGCAATGCCACCACCGAGGCGACGACTTTTATCCAAAATTTCGTTTTGAAGCCCATAATCGTGCCTTCGAGTAGAAGTTCACGATATGCAATCTAGGGAGCGCGACGGCTTTTGCTTGAGAACGAAGATTAAAACTCTCTAATGCACCCACATGTCGCCGCAAAGAGCAGTGAATTCATGCGCCTTTCGATCTCGACGGTGCGTCGTGCGGCTCGCGCCCTTCGACCTCTTATTCCCCTTCTGACCGGGATGCCCGCTTCTGGGCGACTCATGCGTGTGACGGTGTGCTCTCGAGAGTCCACGTGATACGGTCGCCGCGGAGGCATCTATGACCGAAAAATCTGAGCAAGACCGACGTTTCCAAACCTTGAAGCGTGAGATCGCCAAGGCTGTACATGAACAGGGCGACGAAGCTTCTGAGAACTTCTTGTTGCGAGATGCAATCGACCGGGCGCGCTCGATCAACATGCCCGACGACTTCATCGCAGATGCGCGGGCCGAGGGACGCGACGCCTTCGACTACGAAGAAGATACACTCGAGGGCCATGCATCGAATGGTGTGGCGGTGATGATCGAAATCTTGAGCAAGGATCGACGTCGTTCGGCACACCAGATCGAAGAGCTTTTCGAAGCGCATGGCGGAAGCCTCGGAAACGACGGCTCGGCGGCATGGCAATTCGAAAGGCGCGGGGTCGTCGAGGTCGAAGCAGACTCGGTCGAAGACGGCGATTCCTTCATGCTCGAAGCGATCGAAATGGGAGTCGAGGAATTCAACGAGCCGGTTGGAAGCGACACGACGTATCAACTCTACTGCACTGCCGAAGACGTGCCCTCGATACTTCGTGCCCTGCATGAAGCCGACTACGAAATCGCGTCGGCACGCGTTGCCTATGAGCCGACGCAGACCATCCCCCTCGACCGCGAGCAGGCCCGATCGTTTTTGCAATTCTTCGAGAAGCTCCGGCTGCGCGAGGACGTCCTCGGCGCCTACGCGAACTGGACCCCGGCGTGAGACGTGCCAGCGATGTGTGTCAGGTGCATGATATGGGTTGACGCACATTGAAACATTGAAACATCCGTTGAAACGTTTGATGCCGATCGACGAAGGTCCGCGGGGCGCGATCCCGCCCCCCTCAACCGTCGAAACGCTCTTGATATCAGGGTGATCGACCCCACACAAAAAACCCGGCGCAGATTTTGCTCTTAGCTACGAGCGAAGATGTTGTTTCGCCCTCTGCCAAACGCTTCACTACTTTCGCTGGATGCGCCATGGAAGCCCTTACCCCTGATATGATTACAGTGCTCGTCGTTCTGGCGGGCGCCATCGTGCTCTTTGTGACCGAGGTCGTGCGGATCGACGTGGCCGCGATCTTGATTTTGGTGACCGTGGGACTCCTCGATCTGGTCGCGACCGAGAGTCTATTCGACGGTTTTGCATCGAATGCCGTGATCTCGATCATCGCGGTGATGATGCTCGGGGCGGGCCTCGATCGGGTCGGGGTGATGCGCAAGGTCGCGGCATTTCTCTTGCGCATTGGCGGCGAAACCGAGCAACGCATCATGACTCTGGTCAGCGGAACGGTCGCTGTGATCAGCGCTTTCATGCAAAATATCGGGGCCGCAGCGCTCTTTTTACCGGTCACCGAACGCATGGCCGAGCGCACGAAGATCCCGGTCTCGAGGCTGCTGATGCCGATGCGCTTTGCGGCCATCCTCGGCGGTACGATGACCCTGGTCGCTTCGGGGCCGCTGATCCTGCTCAATGATCTGCTCGAAAGCACGACGAGTAATCTCGGCGTCGAGTTCGAACCCTTCAGTCTCTTCGCGCCGACGCCGATCGGGCTGGCGCTGGCCATCTCGGGTATCGGGATGTTCGTCGTCTTTGGGCGGTGGCTTCTGCCCGCCGTCAAAGCGGCCGGTGCAGAACGACCCTCGCTACCGCAGCTCAGTGAGTACTACGGCCTGCAAGACAAGGTTCATCCGCGGCGGGTACCGGCCGAGAGTTCTCTGGTCGGCCAGACGGTCGAAGAGATCGAAGCTCATTCGCTGCATACCTACCTTACGGCGCTCTTCGAGAGCGACGGTTTGACGGTGGCTCCCGACCGCGATGTCGTGATCGAAGCAGGCATGTTGCTGGGTTTGAGCGGCAGCGCGCCAGACATCGAATCCTTTGTTCAGCAACATGATCTCAAAGAGGTCGATGGCGACCCGTTTGCCCTCTTACACGACGATAAAACCGCCGGCCTCGCCGAGGTCGTGATTCGTCCGGGCAGCGACGCGGCCGGTCGAAGCGTGCGCGAAATCCAATTTCGCAAGACCCATGGAGTCACGCTCCTGGGCATTCATCGAAACGGAGAGATGCTCAAGGGTGACTTGCGGACTGTGAAACTCGTCGCGGGCGACGTGCTGGTGGTCTTTGCTCGATGGCAGCGCCTCACGGCACTGACCGAGAATCCCTCGTTCGTGGCCATGACCGACTATCCGCGCGAACAGCCGCGCACCGACAAGCAATGGTGGGCCGTAGGCGCATTCGCGCTCTCGCTGAGCCTGATCATCTTCACCGACCTGATGCTTTCGCTATCGCTCCTCGTGGGCGCCGCCATCTTGCTCGTCACTCGTGTGCTCACACCCGACGAGGCGTATCGCGCGGTCTCGTGGAAAACAATCTTTCTGCTGGCCGCGCTCATCCCACTCGGGACTGCGGTCGAAGAAACCGGGACGGCCGCCTGGATTGCGCATCGCGTGATTGCGGCAACCGAAGGTCTTCCGCTCTGGGGCATTCAGGCGACGATCGCATTGCTCGCTACGGTCTTTACGCTGACGATTTCGAACGTCGGCGCGACCGTGCTCCTGGTTCCCCTGGCTGCCAACGTGGCGGTGGGCGTAGGCGCGAGCCCCGCACAATTCGGTATGATCGTGGCGCTCGCCGCCTCGAACGCCTTCTTGCTGCCGACCCACCAGGTCAACGCCCTGCTGATGGGCCCTGGCGGCTACCGGGTCAAAGACTTCATGCGAGCTGGATTCGCGATGAGCATACTCTTCCTCATCGTTCTGGTGATTGGCGTGAACCTGCTCCTCTGAGCTCGAGCGTTTTCGGAGTCACTCAGTCGCAGAGCACCGTCCGCTGGCAAACGCCCTCGCGGCACTCGAGTCCGTCACCGCAGCCATCGGTAG
>CAYFTY010000099.1:0-9466 GCA_964346045.1 uncultured Bradymonadales bacterium
ACGAGGGCATAGGCCGACACATCTCGCACGACGACCGAACCCGCTCCGATGAATGAATATGCGCCTAACTCGATGCCGCAGACAATCGTCGCATTGGCACCGATCGTGGCTCCGCGGCGCACGAGAGTCGACTCGAACTCTTCCTTACGGTCGACCGCCGCCCGCGGGTTCTTCACGTTGGTAAAGACTGCGCTCGGCCCGCAGAAAACGTCTTCTTCGAGCGTCACGTTGCGATAGATCGAGACGTTATTCTGAATGCGCGATCCGTCGCCAATCTCGACGTCGGGCCCCACGTACACATTTTGCCCGAGCACGCAGTCGGCTCCGATGCGAGCGCCTTCGCAAACATGGACCCAGTGCCAGATCTTCGTGCCGTCACCGACCGTCACGCCTTCTTCGACGATCGCCGTCTCGTGCACACTCATCGATGCCTCCCCGGCGACTTCTTTCGTTGATTGTGCCCGAGCGGCAGATTGGCCGATGCACGCAGTGAAAAAGCATCGAAACGGCGCTCTTCCTGCTCGAGATAGAAGTCGGCGATATGGCCAAGCATGGCCGCGTTGTCGGTGCAGAGGACGGGCGGCGCAAAATAGACCTCGAACTCGCGCTTTTCGCCCTCGATGCGAGCCTGCTCACGAAGTTCCGAGTTGCATGCGACTCCACCCGAATAGACCAACCTCGGGATCTTGTGTTTTTTGGCTGCCTCGATCGACTTGAAGACGAGGACGTCGACCACGGCCCGCTGAAACGAGGCACAGAGATCGGCCAGCGCCTGACCCTCGGGCTCACCATGGTCTTCGAGATGATTCAGCACCGCCGTCTTCAGACCCGAAAACGAGAAATCGAAGTTCTTTCGAGTCCACATTGGACGCGGGAAATCGATGGCCTCGGGATCTCCATTTCGCGCGAGTCGGTCGATCTCGACACCGCCGGGATAGGGCAGCCCCAGCATCTTGGCGACCTTGTCGAAGGCCTCTCCAGCCGCATCGTCTCGTGTACGACCCAGTAAGGTGTACTCCCCGAGCTCATGCACGATGTAGATATCGGTATGACCGCCGCTCACGATGACGCCGACATACGGATACTCGGGTTGATCGAGTCCCTCGATATCGAGCATGATCGCCGTGAGATGACCCTCGAGGTGATTGAGTCCCACACAGGGTTTATCGTGCGCGAACGCAAGCGCCTTGGCCGTCTCGATGCCGACCAGCAGGCTTCCAACCAGACCGGGCCCGCAGGTCACGCCAAATCCATCGATCTGATGAAGTTCGATTTCGGCGACGCTCAGAGCCTCGTCGATCACCTTTTGCACGTCACAGATGTGATTGCGACTGGCGAGTTCGGGCACGACACCGCCGTACCGACGATGGACGGGGATCTGACTGGCGATGGCATTGGACAGGATCTCATGCCCGTCACGGATGACGGCCGCCGAGGTCTCGTCGCAGCTCGATTCGATCGTGAGCGCGAGCATCTTAAAAACGTGATTCGAGGATTTTTCGAACCTGGTCGGCCTCTCGACCGTTAGGCTTGAGCTTCAGGAACTTTTCGTAGGCAGTCTTGGCCTGGCTCTTTTTACCGTCGAGTGTGTAGGCGGCGGCGAGGTCGAGATAGAGATTGGCAGGCCGGTAGCCCAGTCGCTCGGCGCGTTCGAGGTTGTTGATGGCCTCGGAATTCTTCATGTCGCTGAACGCAGCCTGTCCGTGCAGGTAGGCGACCTTTCCGTCGCTCGGCTTTTCCTTCGAGAGGTCTCGTAACATCGAGAGCGCATCGCCGAACTTCTCCTGACGAATCAGCTTCTGAGCCTGTGCGACACTCGGGCCCGCAGGTTCAGACTTCTCGACCGGCTTTTCGGTCGGCTTTTCGACCGGCTTTTCGACCGGCTTTTCGGTCGGCGTCTCGGGCTCGACCGCCGCGATCGCAGGTGTGTCGGGTGGCTGTGGAGTCTCACCGAGGTCCTTTCCGGCAAGTGCGACCTCGCCCATATCGGCCTCGGCCTGCGCGAGCATTCCGGCGTCGGTACTGGCCACGCCCGCGTCGTTGTTTCCAGCGAGAATGTCCTTTCCGCTGTAGACCATGGCGAGGTTCGACGCTCGATCCGAGATCGAATCGGCGTTGGTCTGACCTTCGAATTCGGGATCGACTGCAGGATCGACCGCAGGCTTTGGATCCTCTTTGACCGCTACCTCTTTGGGCTCATCGTCTTCTTCTTTCTCGGCAACGGCGGGTTCCTCGGTATCGGGCTCGGGCTCACTCTGGTTGCTGGCAATCACCCAGATGCCACCGATCAAGAGAAGGGCGAGAATGCCGAGTACGACCTTCGGCAGACCCTGGTCTTGTTCGGGCTCTCCAAAGGTATCGAATTCGTGCGATTTATCGCTGTCGACAAAGAATTCCGACTCAGTGCTATCGTCGGCGACGGCTTCCGTTTCGACAGCAGCCGATGGCAATTCGACCGTATCTTTTTCGGACGCCTTCGGCTCGGGCTGCCCCGACCCTTTGGTGAGGTCGTAGCTCGCCGTGACCATTTCGCGATCGCGCGATATGCGCTCGACTTTCGGCAAATCCGAGATCGCCTCGGCGGGAATCTCTTCGAGTTCGAATTCGTCGGTCGAAACCTCGAGCCCGTCTTCTGAAGGTTCTTCGGGCTCGAGAAATCCGGCATCGTGATCCGGCGTGAGATCGTCCCCGATTTCAGGCTCTGAAGACTCCGCACCAAGCGGCGTGAGTTCGACAGGAGCTTTGAGGTCTCTGGTCACCTTCTCCGAGCGCTCCGATGCAGCCTCATGTTCATCACTATCGCGGAATGCATCGGCCTCACTGACTTCTTCGAGACTGTCGATATCACCCGGAAAGGGATCGAATTCTTCGTCTTCAGCTGAAAGGTCTGCCGTCTCTTCTTCGAGATTGAGGTCGGACTCTGTCTCGCCATCAGCGGCGTCGAGAAATGCGGACGTTTCGCTGACTTCTTCGAGCTCTTCCGCCTCTTCTTCGCGTTCTTCGGCCTCTTCGTGTTCTTCGGCCTTTTCGTGTTCTTCCGCTTGTTCGTGTTCTTCGGCCTCTTCCGCTTCGTCGTCGCTTCCCTGCACCGGCGCGAACTGTCCACTCTCGCGTGATTTTGCGGCTTCGCGCGCAACCTCTTCAGACTCGGCCACCGACATCTCGGCCGCGTTGGGCCTGCTCTCTTCGGCGGTATCCGTCGTCTCTTTTTCTTCGGCGGGCTCTTCTGCGGCAGGGGGCAGCTCGCGGGTCGATGCCTCGTCGACTTCTACCTCGGCGTCGGTGCTACGACCATGAATCGAACCTGCAGGGGTCGAAATCGGAGTCGGACGTCGTTTGCGACCGCGTCCAAATTGAGATTCCTCTTCGTCGATGGGCCCGGTATCTTCGCGAAGGTCTTCGGAGTCTCTCTCGAGAGCTGCGATATCGTCTTCGGTGATTGCACGCCCTGTTGGCTCAGTGCGACTCACCGCCTCTTGCAGACGCTCGGTGACTCGATGTTTACGAGGCAGATCTTCGAGGTCGTCGTTCTCTTGTTGCAGATGACCAAACCCCATATCGGTCGAGCGAATATTCTCGTCCTGCGTGGCCAGCTGTCGGGCCTCTTCGGCTCGCCGTTCTTTTTCGGCCTGCATGAGATCATCGAGATCAGCGCTCAGACCCGATTTGGGCTCATCACGATCGACGGCCGGAGCCTGCTGCAGGGTTTTATCGAAGCCGGCGAGTTGTCGCGCTTCTTGACGTCGTCGTCGCTCTTCTTCGGCCTCGATCTGCTTGATGGCTTCTTCGGGGTCGACATCCTCATCAAAGTGGATTTTCCACTTTCCATCGTCGTCGACCCGCTCGACCTCATCGGCCTCACCCTGAGCCTTGCCCGTAGAGACCGCACCAAATTTGGGTGAAGTATCCTCGCGCCCTACCTCGGCGACAGGCATCTCACCCGAGAGATCGGCAGGACTTTTATCTTCGAGCCAGTGTGCGAGATTCGACTGCTCCTCAGCTTCGCTCGTTTCTCCCTGGGGAGTGACGTCGAGCAACATATCGTCGCCCAACAATTTGGCCACGATTTGCAGGGTCGTCACGTCGTCGACCGGACTGTCGTCAACCACGTCACGGATCGACCGCATGCCGTCAAAGAGGCGAACGATGCGCGCGGCCTCAGTGGGAAGTTCGTCCATCAGGCCGGGCAGGCGCTGATAATCGGCTTCGAAGACACGGCTGAGTCGAGGCAGCGACGCCGTCAGGTCGTTGAATTTTTCGAGGCGACGGATGCCTTCGAGCAGAAGCGCGCTCGAGTCTTTTTCGATATTATCGGCCCGTCGCACATTGTCGTGATAGCGCAGCACAAAGGTGCCTTCGGGCCAAAGCATCAGACGATAGATGGCTTCTTCACCCTGCAATTTGCCGCAGATCGCATCGAGAATATTGCCTTCTCGAAAGTAGACCACCGCTTCACGATGTCCACGCACCAGGCGCAGCGAGCCCGTCCCCAGCTCGCCTTCGATCTGCTGCAGGAGATCGATCATGGTGATGTCTTCGAGCGCCCCCTCCATCTCTTCGATTTCGGTCTCACCGAGCTGGGTCTTGGCGCGTTTTTGCAGCAGCAACTCGACCCGCGTTGTCACTTCTTTGATGTAAACCGGCTTGGTCAGGTAGTCGTCAGCACCGAGCTCAAAGCCGCGCATCTTTTGTGGAAGCGCGCGATTTTCAGTAAGGAAGATGAACGGGATCGATGCGGTGCGATTATCGAGTTTGAGGTCGGCCAGAAATTCGAATCCGTCTCCTTCTTCGAATTCAGTATCGCTGATGATCAGATCTGGGTCTTGCCTGCCGATCGCAGCCATGGCGCGGGCCGGCGAGTCTTCGATCTCGACCCGATATCCCGCCTTTTTGAAGCTGACCTCGAGAACCTTCTGGCTCTTGGTGTCTGCGTCCACAATGAGAATGGTCTCATTTGCCACGACATCTCCTCTCGGGTTTCGTTCTCGCGTTGATGAAATCTGCGCTGAAGGCGCCGATATGGCGAAACCGGAGGCATCTTAGACCCTGTACCGTCCCTAGACAAGATTACATACACACACATGTCGTCTGCGCGACTGGCACCGGGGCGGGTCGTGGCAACACGTGCGCTCACTCTTTCGATCATCGCTGGCTGGATTCGCACATGCGCCATCGCGTGCCAGCGGTCTGCGCGGCTTACGGAAGAGGAGCGGCCGCAGGGGTGGTCACGGTCTCGGTCATTGCATCCTGGCCGGTGGCTCCCATTTCGTTGTCGCCCCAGCAGTAGGGCGTACCATCCGTGGCGATCGCACAGACGTGGTCGGCGCTCATATCGATCGAGTAAAAGGTGTGGTCACCGGCAACCGCGACCGGTTCGACTGAGCAGCTCCAGTTGTGTACGTCGCATTCGGGCATGTCACCCGTGCCCAACTGACCAGCTCGATTCCAACCCCAGCAGTAGGCTTTCCCGTCGAGAGTCAATGCGCAGGCAGTCTCTCCGGCAACCGAGACGAGGCCGAAATCGTGGCCGCCCGCGACCGGGACACCGTGGGTCGAGTTATCTTCGTAGACGTGTCCGAGCGCGGCTGTCTCACGACCCCTGCAGTAAAGGATTCCGTCCGTCGAAAAACCGCAGCCCGAGATATCGCCGTGTTCGAAGGTCTCGTAGGCCAGACCGTCGACGAGAGACGTCCCGAGTTTCTGCCAGCAGTCATTCGCGGTGTTGAACCGGTCGCACCAGATCGTCGCGTTATCGGCGACCACGCACATATTGCCCTCGTCGACGACGTTGAGATCGACGAGCGTGAGGGCATCCCACTCAGCGGTATAATCGATGCCGACGTCTTCCGGCTGACAGAGTTTGTCGACGAGCGTCGGAGATTCGTACGTACTTTCGGCATCGAACGCATTCACCGGCCCCCAGCAAAAGATTTCGCTGCTCTGATTGAGCGCACAGAAGGTCGACCCGCCGCCATCGATCGCCGTGAAAACCTCGTCGCTATCCACTGCGACGGGGGTACGCGCGCAGGGTTTTCCTCCGCCGGCGCCGCAATCGTAGATCGAGCCATCGCCGTCGCCGGCCTGACCCTCTCCATCGGCACCCCAGCAGAAGATCGAACCGTCTGCGGTCAGGCCACATGCCGTAGCGGCCGCAGCGGCCAGCTCGACAAAGGTCTCGTCGGTGTCGACTGCCGTCGGAGGAACCGGATCAAAGACACTCACCTCGCCCGTGCCGGTCTGCGCATCACCGGAATCACCCCAGCAATAGGCGACCCCGCCAGCATCGAGCGCGCAACTGAAATTCGAGCCTGCCACGACTCGGCCGGGAATCAACTCGACAGAACCCTCGCCCATATCCTCCATCGTGTTGCCGGCGTCATCGCCCGCATCGGAACCATCATGCTCGTTATTCGCCATGTCAGACCCGTTGTTGCCAGGATCTTCGGCGTCGGATTCGTTGTTGGAGTTACTGGCGTCGGTCGCATGATCTAGCCCCATGTCCGCCGGTGGGTCATCCGTCGTCTCGCTCTCGTCGTCGCTACACGCGACGAAAGCTCCCAACGCGATCAAGATGAGTACAAGAAGCAGGTTTCGTCCGCGCATCGTATCTCCCAATAACTGGCGATGTTAATTAGCTACTCTAAAAGTCAATGCGGGCTACTCACAATCCTTCTTTTTGAGACAAGAAATCCCGCAGGGGCCCGGGGTGGAGCGACCAAACCCCGAGCATCAGTCCCGGGCTAGTCGCGGTTCTGGAGCTGCTGAAAGAGCCAGATCAACTCGCGACGCGAGCCCACGCCGAGCTTTGCCATGGCTCGCGCGAGGAGACTACTGACTGTTCCGGTCGAGACCCCGAGCTGAAATGCGATCCATTTGTAACTCTCGCCCTGCACGATATGGGCGACGACATCACGCTCGCGGCGGGTGAGACCTGCTGGTTCGGTCAGACCGTAATCATTCTCGATCAGCAGATAGTGTCGTGAGTCGCGGGTGTCAGCCCGATCGACGAGTGTCCATCGCCCGTCGAGAAGCGCGTTCCAGATCGAGAGTGCTTCTTCGGGAGCACCATCCAGACGGGTCTGACGCACGTGCTCGGCCTGCCGGGTCGCGCGGGTGAAGACATCCTCGAGGCCCACGCTGCGTGCGTCATTTGTATCGAGAGTCTCGGGCTGCTCGCAGCGTTCTCGAAGGCCAAACCTGCGGCGCAGGCGCCATGCCGCATTCAGGTGCACCCCCACCCTCATCCAGTTCGTGCGAGTACGCGCGTCGAGTTTTGTCGCCTCATCGAGAGGGCTATTCATCGCGATGCCTCGATGAGTTGGGTCAGAAGCACTCAGTCCCCAGGTGTCAGGACTCAGCGAGCCGAGGAGAGTCGCGTAGGTCGAATCAGACATTCCGCCGTCGCTTTCCATCACTTCGCTGACGGTCGACGAGCACACACCTCGATGATAGATGGCGCGCGCTTCTTCGGGGCGTGTCTTCTGATTGAGCTCGAGAGT
The DNA here is from genome assembly GCA_964346045.1 of uncultured Bradymonadales bacterium. Lineage (GTDB taxonomy): Bacteria > Myxococcota_A > Bradymonadia > Bradymonadales > Bradymonadaceae > CAYFTY01. The sequence goes on from CAYFTY010000099.1 coordinate 7,500, forward strand.
AGCTTCATAGAATTCGTCTGAAATCCCTCGCCTGCTCGCATGCACGAATTCGACGCCTTCGTCGGGTCGGCTCGCGTCGTAGGCATAGACGACGGTACCTTGGCCCGGAACAATGCGAGCTGCGTGTTCGGCCAGATTGTCGAACCACGTCTCAACAGGCAATTCGAGATCGTATGCGGCATGAATCAGATCAAAGAAACCAGACAACATAGGCATTCCCACAACATGACGAGCTGGACGGCGGCTAGGGTAAGGGCGAGCGGACGAGTTGCAAATGCCGAGCGGCGCGCGCGGGGGGCAGTCGCTGTGCGGGGCGGATGCCTCGCCATGAGCCCGATCTGAGGCATCCATGACACGAAAACGACCACTTTCCACACCCGCGAAAGTCTCGTATTCTGCTGTAAACCCATGTCGCATATCGCTTTTAGTTCCTCGTCGGGAGACCGGCCGCCACTGGATCGATTCTTGCGGCATTTGTGCCGTGAGTGCGCGAGTTGCGTCGATGTGCAGCCCGGGCAAAAAGCTCCAAAGGCGAAAGCCAAGAGGTCATTATGAAATGTTTATGGCGCTATCTCGCGATCGCTCTGCTGGTCGCGTGTACTGCCTGCCAGGGTCAACTCGACCTGGATGAAGGCAACGGCGCGGGGCCGACCGGCACGAATGAGCCGCCCCCCGACGAAGTCGACCCCTTTCCCGAGATTGACTGCGAGGGAATCGCCTGCCAGGACCCTGTACCGAGCGTATCGCCACGCGTGGTGAGGCTCACGCATAAACAGTGGGAAAACTCGGTGCGCGACCTCTTGAGACTCGACGAGGTTCCAGGCAGCAGCTCGGCATTCCTGGCCGATACGCTCAGCGTCGGTCATTTCGACCGCATTGCCGAAAACCTGCTGGTGACCCCGCCGCTCTGGGATGATTATCGTGAGGCCGCCGAGGTACTCGCGACGCAGATCTCGACCGACCCGGCGGCTCTGGCGGCGCTTCTGCCCGCAGATGCTCCGACCGACGTCGCGGCACGCTCCGAGGCACTCGTTGACGAGCTTGGCCCGCGCGCTCATCGGCGACCGCTCACGGATGCCGAGCGCACCGCTTATCTCGAACTGATGGCGCAGGCCCCCGAGGTCTTTGACGATGGCGCACGATTCGAGGGCTCGGCCGAACTCTTTCTGAGAACGATCCTTCAGTCACCCCACTTTCTCTACCGCATCGAGACTCAGACCTCGGACATGAATTTCGTACGACTCGGATCCTACGAAATCGCTTCGAAACTCTCGTACTCCCTCTGGAATACGATGCCCGACCAGGAGCTCCTCGACGCCGCTTCGCGAGGCGACCTCGAAGACTCCGAAAAGCTGCGCGCTCAGGTGGCGCGCATGCTCGACGATCCGCGCGCGCTCAACTCGGTGGCTGATTTCCACGCGCAGATGCTCGGTTATTACCACTTCGAAGAGATGTCCAAGGCCCCCGAAGTCTTCCCCGAGTACAATGAGAACACCCCCGAGAAGCTCGAGCGTGAACTCGAACTCTACATCGAAGACGTCGTCATTCAATCGGACGGCACCTATCGCACGCTCATGACGGCCACACACAGTTTTGCCGATGCCGAAATCGCGGCCATCTACGGGGTCGAAACACCGGCCGAAGATTTCGGACGCGTCGAGCTCGACCCGATTCGTCGCAAGGGACTTCTGACCCGTGCAGGCTTTCTGGCGCTGAACGCGACACCCTATGATCCAAACCCGATCCACCGCGGTGTCTTCCTCAACGAGCGAATTCTCTGCACCCATATTCCCCTGCCGCCCGATGATTTCTCGATCCCCGACGGCGTCGAGGGCAATACCAATCGCGAGCGCATTCATAACGCGACCGATGCATGCGGGGGCGCCTGTCACACCCCGCTCATCAATCCGGCAGGCTTTGCCTTCGAGAATTACGATGCGCTGGGCTACTGGCGCGACGAAGATAAC
>CAYFTY010000100.1:0-9403 GCA_964346045.1 uncultured Bradymonadales bacterium
GAGGGGACTTTTGAAGGCTATCTGTCGGGACACGAACGCCAGGCGGCTGATGCCCTGCTCGCCATCACCGATGACAAAGCACGGGGCGCGAAGAGCAGGGTGATCGTGAAGACCTACAACAAGCTGCGTGGCTCGGCCGAAGGCCACGTCATCGACGCATTGCCCGGAGTCGGGCGGCTGATCGACACTCACGCACCCCTGAGCGAATGAGTGTCGGAGTCCGTGCATTCGTGCTGCGCACGGTGAATTATCGCGATAGCGATCTCATCGTGACCCTCTTGACCCGAGGTCACGGAAAGATCGGGGCGATCGCGCGGCGGGCCCGTGCCAGCAAAAAGCGTTTTGGTGGAAGCCTTCTGCCGATGCGGGTGATCGAAGTGTCAATGCAACTCAAACCACAGCGTGACCTTGCGGTGCTAAAAGAGGCCGAGGTCGTCGAGGACTTTCGCGACATCGAGACGAGCTTCGAGAGAATCACGGTGGCCTCGTATGCAACGGAACTCGTGAGGGCGATGACGCGAGAAGAAGATCAGGTCGACGACGTCTTCGAACTCTTGCGCAGCTTCTATGCGTCGATCGGCACGTGCGACGAGTCGATCGAGGTGCTGGAGAGCGTGCTCCACCACTTCGAACTCGCACTCCTCGCGGCCTGCGGTGGGGCGCCGACGATCGACCGATGTCATCGATGCGGGGCCGCGGCCGATACCATGGATAAATTCCGCTGTACCCGAGGTGGCGAAGGTCTGGTCTGCAAGACATGCGTCGAGGAACACGAGCGATACGGAATTCTCGAGGACGAAACTCTCGCCGTGCTCGCCTATCTTTCAGCGCCCGGCGGCGATGCGCCCCAGGGCATCGCTAACGCGGCCGTGCGCGCGCAGGTGCGACGCGTCCTCGATGCGAGTCTGGCGCGATTCATCGATACAGAACTCAAAAGTCGTGGCATGTTAGAGGCCGTCTTTTTTGAGCCCGAAGCATCTGGAGGACACCGATGACCGAGCATCTCGAGGTATTGAGTTATGGAGAAGCCCTCGTTGATTTCTTGCCGGATTCTGCGGGCAAGAAGGTCCGCGATGTCGAATGGTTTCGCAAAGAGTCGGGAGGCGCGCCCGCCAACGTTGCGATCGGACTCGCTCGAATGGGTCGGCGTGTCGGGCTCATGTGCAGCGTCGGTGACGATGAGTTCGGGAAGTTCCTCGTGGCCCATCTCGAAAACGAGGGCGTCGATATCACCGGAGTCAAGGTGACCGACGAGGCCAAAACCGGCGTGGCCTTCATCAGTCTCGACGAGCACGGTGATCGAAGTTTCATGTTCTTCCGGGCCCCGAGCGCGGATATGATGTTTCGCGCCGAAGATGTTTCGCTCGAGACCATCGAGCGCTCACAGATCATGGTCTGCGGAAGCAATCTGCTGACGCGTCCTGAACTGCGCGCGGCCACACATCACGCGCTCGACGCTGCCGCCAGGACCGAGCGATTCGTGGCGGTCGACCCCAATATTCGTCGTCATATGTGGGAGGATCAGGCCGAGTGTCGTCGCGAGACGTTGCGTTTGCTCGAGTGGGCCGACCTCGTGAAATTGAACGACGAAGAGGTTGAGTTTCTGGCCGGCGAGGCGATCGGTGCCGAGCGTTTTTTCGAGGATATTTGTCGCCCTCGAGGTGTTCATACGCTGGTACACACCCAGGCCGAAAACGGAGCGCACCTCTATCGCGAATCGGTCGACATCTCGGTGCCGGCTCCCAGGGTCAAGGTCGTCGACACGACCGGGGCGGGAGACGGATTCCTCGCCGGTTTGATCGCGGGAATCTGCGCCATGCACGAGGGGCAGGGCACCATGACGGCGGCGGGTCTTCGAGCCGATCTCGACGATTGGGACGAGCGCACCTGGCGCCGCATTCTCTCGCTGGCGTGTTTTGTCGGCACCCGCGTCTGCACCGAGTTGGGCGCGACTCGCGCGCTTCCGATTCACGACGACGTTCCCTGGGAATCACTGGGCTTCGAATAGGGCTTTCACGATGTACAGACGAATTCTGCTGGTCTCTTTATGTTGGATGGGGGCGTGCGCAGGAACACCACCCGTGGTCGAAGTCGAGCCCGAAAAACCGCGCCCCCTGCATCTCAAATTGATAGGCGTAAATGACTTCCACGGACACCTCGAAGGGCCATCGGGCAAGGTTCAACTCGAAGATACCGAGGTGCCAGCCGGAGGTGCGGCCGAGCTCGCATCCACCATCGAACTGATTCGAAAATACCATCCCAACACGTTCGTGGTAGGCGCCGGCGACATGATCGGTGCAAGTCCACTGATCTCTTCGCTTTTTCATGATGAGCCAGCCATCGACGCGCTGGACCTCGCCGGCCTCGACATCAACGCGGTTGGAAATCACGAGTTTGACGAAGGGATGGACGAGCTCTTGCGCATGCAAAACGGGGGTTGCCACCCCGAAGAGGGCTGTACCCCGGCGGGCGAGTTCGATGGGGCCTCGTTTCGATTTCTCGCGGCCAACGTCACTCACGAAGATACCGGAGAGACCGTCTTTCCGGCCTACGAAATCCGCGAAATCGAGGGTGTGCGTATCGCATTCATCGGTCTGACCCTCGAGGATACGCCCGGCATTCTCGAACCAGGCGCGGCCAACGGCCTGAGCTTTGCCGACGAGGTCGAAACCATCAACCGGGTCAGCGCTGAGCTTCAAGCAGACGGAGTCGAATCGATTATCGTCCTGATTCATGAAGGCGGTTATCCAGCATCCAAAGACGACCCGAGCGGCTGTGAAGGGATTTCTGGACCCATTCTCGAGATTGTCGAAAAGAGCAGCGATGCGGTCGACGCGTTCGTGACCGGACATACCCATCAGCCGTATGTCTGCAGCATCGACTCGCGATTGGTGACCAGCGCCAAAGCGTACGGGCAGATGGTGACCGAAATCGATCTATTCATCGACCGAGAGTCCGGCGACGTCGTCGAGTCGAGCGCACGCAATATCGTCGTGACGCCAACCGCGGCCGAGCACCCTGAGATGAACGCGCTCGTCGACACCTATCGCGCGCTCGTCGAGCCGCTCGCAAATCGCGTCATCGGCTCGACTACTTCAGCTGTGTCCAGCACGCGTGACGACAATCGAGAATCGCCGATGGGCAGCCTGATCGCGGATATGCAGCTTGCCTACACAGGCGCGCCCGAACGGGGAGGCGCGGTGATCGCATTCATGAATCCAGGCGGCGTACGTGCCCCGCTCGACTATGAGCCGGGCGGGTTCGAGAGCGCTGGCGAGGTGCTCTATGCCGAGGCCCATCGGGTGCAACCCTTTGGCAACAAGATGGTCACGATGACCCTGACCGGTGCCGAGATACATGATCTGCTCGAGGCTCAGTGGGAGGGGCAAAAATACCCGCGCGTGCTCCATGTGTCGCGCGGCTTCACCTACGAGTGGTCTGAGAGTGCTTCGGCAGGAGACAAGGTCGATCCCGCATCGATCAAGCTCGCTGGCGAGGTGCTCGATCCCGAGGCCGAGTACCGCGTGACAGCGAATAGTTACATCGCAAACGGTGGCGACAATTTCGAGATCTTCGAGGCCGGCAGGGACCGCCTGATCGGCCCGGTCGACCTCGTCGCCTTCGAGGCGTATTTCCTCGAGAATTCGCCAGTCGAGCCGCCTTTGGATGTGCGAGCAAAGCGTATCGAATAAAGAAACGCCAGCGATCCGCGGGATCGCTGGCGTCCTCCTTCCGGCCGCGTTCCATCCTGGAACGTCTCGCCAGTAGATCGTCAGGTATCATCGACACCGACGTAGACTTAGAGTCATCGACAGGCGCCGACGCTGAGTTCATCAAATGGATTCACCGACTCGTCGACGAAACCATCCGAACATTCTGCATCGGTGCAGGACGTCGATGCATTCTGGGTTTCCTCGGCGAGCAGGCATTGTCCCGCATCGACCTGATGTGAAATGGCCGCGTTTCCGAGCGTGAGCGCGAGCTTTCCTTCGAGCATTTCGACCTCGCCGTCCGAGATGACCATTCGAGCGCCATTCGAGCCGCTCGCCAGGATCGAGAGGGTTTCGTCGAGCATCCAGTCATCGATATCGGCGAAGTACTCGGGCGCGTCGACGAAGTTCATGTCCACGAGCAGGTCAAAGACCGGGGCCACTGCGATCTCGAGGGAATCATTGGCAGCGCTGATCGTGGCGTTGAAGGTGCGTCCGTCATCGGCGTTCAAATCGACGCTCAGCACCTCACGCCCCTCGATGCTGAGCCGGCTGGTCACGTCGCCAAGACCGAGCTCCGTGAGCGTGAGCGAGTCGTCTCCGGCCGAAAGCACAGTCGCGCCGGTGAGACCGCCGAGCGTGAAATCCACTCGTCGAGTGATTTCAGATTCTTCGCCCGTAACGGCATCGTAGCTGTATTCAGTGGATGGGAAGCGGGCTTCGACGGTACCCAGATTCGAGACGGTTTCGAGGCTTTTCTCGGCTGCGTCTGCGGTGATTTGAGTCGTCGGCGACGAGCGGTCGACCGTGAGGCGCCATTCATCGTCGGCGATGTTGATCGCCTCGAGAATCGAGAATGTGGCGGTCGCCCGATTGGCGGTCGGCGCCGCAATCGCCAGGCGAATGGTTCCGCTCATCTGCTCTGGCAGCTCTGGATTTTCGCCGTCCAGAAGTGCCAGGTGTTCGATCGTGTTCTTCACGGCTCGAAGGTCAACTTGAGCTGCGACAAGAGTGGGGCTGAGCTCGAGGTCGAGCGGATTCGTGCGCGCGGGGCCTACGAGGATGTCGATCGTGATCTCGTCATTTGCCGGTGACGCAACGCGCAGCCGAATCTCGGCCTCGTCGACCGTGTTGGCGCAATCCTGGTCGACGGATTCCTCTTCGGCGCAAACCACGTTGCCGCGCATCAGGTACGTGATCTCACTGCCACTTTCGGATTCGATATTTGCACTTGTGAAAACACGCGTCTCGAGGACTTGCGTGAGCTGGTCGATCGATTGTTGCATCTCCCCTTCATCGAGCCTGACCGGCTCTCTGACACACTCGCCGGTGTCAAAGTCGGCCCCTGAGCTCGACTCGACGACGCAGGTCGAGTCTGAGAATTCAAAGGCATCCTGAAAGAGTTCGGATTCGTCGAGAAATGCAATCGAGGATGCTACGCGCATCGAAAGAGTGTTCGTATTCGACGAGATCGATTGCTGAGCCGACTTATGATCGATGTCATCGCCACCGCAAGCCATGGTGCCAGCCGCCAGTGCGATGATCAGAAATGAAAGGCTTCGATTGGGGATTCTCATGGTTGCTCCGTTCAAAAATTAAATGCCACTGAGGTCTCAATGCGTCCGTCTGTCGAGAAAGCATCGAATGTGCCAGGTTGTAAATTTACCTTTATCTGTCTGTGATCCTTGGGTTTTGTTTTTATTCTCGCCGCAGGTGCAGGGAATGGATCGTGGACAGCAAGTTATCCGAAATGGAGTAAGGCTTGTCCGAGCGGCCCACGGCGCGTATGTGGAATGAGCATGCCGCGAGTCGTGTTCGCTGGCTGGTAGTGGAGTCGTCATGAGAGAAGAACAAGAGGAGACCGAAGCGCCGGAGCTCGACGAAGAGGCGCCTCAAGAGAAAGAGCCCGAAGTCGACGGTTGGGAGTGGTGGGCTCGAATTGCACTCGTTTGCACGGGTCTTATGGGCATATCGTGGGTGATCGTGCTCTTGCGACTCGGTGAGCCGAGTATCTATGTCCATGCTTATGCGATTCCGACGCTCAGCTTCTTGACGATCCCGCTGATGTTCTTTGGGCTCTTGCGGACGCTCTTTCGCCCGCCTGCGATTCGACGCACGCGCACGATCGCCTTCGGGGCGCTACTCGCCACGGGGGTGCTGGGCGCCAAGGATATGTTTCCGGTGCCTCTCTCGACCAGCGACTGGGAGTCCGGTGCCGAGTACCGCGTGCCATTCGAAGAAGAGGCAATCACCGTTGCGGGTGGCAATGACCTCGATCGCAATCCGAATGCTTCGCATGCAGCGACTCGCTGGGCCTACGATTTTGCGTTCGTCGGAGAGGACGGGCGTCGCGCGCGCCTCGATGGCAAAGAAAACGAAGACCACTATTGCTGGGGCAAAGCAGTTCTCGCACCCGTCGACGGCGAGATCGTCGAATTTGCAGCCGGTGTTCCGGATAATACGCCAGGCGATGTCAATTACGACTCGCCGATGGGCAATTACGTCGTGATCGAGGTCGAGCCAGGTGAATACGTCTACCTCACGAATCTGAAGCAAGACACCGTGACTCCGCGTCCGGGGCAGAAGGTGACGTCAGGCCAAAAAATCGGCGAATGCGGCAATTCGGGGTGGTCGCTCACCCCTCACGTTCACCTGCGCGCTCAGACGACTCTGCGACTGCCTTCCGAGGGATTGCCTCTTCGTTTCGATTGCGCTTTGGTCAACGGCGAGCGTGTCGAAGATGCGATGCCGCGAGGTGCTACGGAGGATGCGAATGACGGCGATCTCGTGGGGCCCTGTCCCTGAGCAGTAAGCCATGTTCGCATGGTCTATATGTCGACTCTTCCTTGACAATCGGCAAGTCTCGCTCGCATCGTTTCCGGGATCGTTCCACAGCTCGAAGAGGCTATCGATGCGCTTTCGTTCGCTCGACTTCGCCGTTTTTTTCGCCCTGGTAGTCTCGCTCTGCCTGGGCTCGAATTCGCATGCTCAAGAGGCATCTGCCGGGCCCTCGTCTGACGAGATACCACCCCAACTCAAGCCATGGGTAAGCTGGGTCGAGGCGGACATCCCCGACTATGGATGTCCGGTTGTGGGGACGAGTCGTCATTGCATCTGGCCTGGCCGTCTCGCCGTCGAGATTGGCAGTGGACGCGCGGATTTTACGTATGATGTCGCTCTCGATCGAGAGTCCGAGGTCGTGCTTCCCGGCGACGCCGATTTCTGGCCGCAAAATGTCCGCGCGGGTGGCGAGCCTCTGGTCGTCACACGAGACGAGGCGCTGCGGCCCATGGCGATTCTGGGGTCCGGCACCTATCGGATCACCGGGAGTTTGCTGTGGCAAAAAGTACCCGACATGATCCAGATTCCGGCCGAGGCGGGTTCGGTCAGTCTTTCGACGCGCTCGGGCGCGGTGGACTTTCCCCGAATCGAGGGTACTCAACTCTTTTTAGGGCAGGGGAATGCGGGGGCTACTGAAGAGACGGATAGTATACGCGCCTCGGTCTACCGTCAGATTTCGGATGGGATCCCGATGCGCGTGACGACCCGCGTCGAGTTGAATGTGGCCGGCCGAGCGCGCGAGGTCGAACTCGGCAGATTACTGCTTACATCGAGCCGACCGGTCGCGGTCTCGAGTCCCATTCCAACGCGAGTGCAGCCCGATGGAATGGTGACGGCCTACGTTCGGCCGGGTTCGCACATGGTCGAGGTCGAATCGGTGATCCACTCACCGATCACGTCGCTGACCGTCCCCGAAATTGCATTCGATTTTTATGACCCCCAGGAAGTATGGGTTTGGATTCCTGATGAATCTGTGCGCTCGGTCAAGCTCGAAGGGCTGACATCGGTCGATTCTGATCGGACATCGCTGCCGTCTGATTGGCGAGGGCAGACCACGTACCTCGGCGAGCCAGGGCAAACGTTGAGCCTCGAGGTCACGCGCCGAGGCGCTTCGGATACCGCGCCGAATCTCGTGGCTCTCGAGCGCACTCTCTGGCTCGATGTCGACGGCAGAGGTTACACCGTCCGCGACGCCATCACCGGGACGATGAATCGGGAATGGAGGCTGAACTACGTTGCCGAAGGAACACTCGGTCGCGTGCACGACCGAGACCAGGACACCGACCTCTTCATCACGAAATCTCCCGGGGCCGAGACCACAGGGGTAGAACTCCGTGATTCGAGTCTGAATCTACAGGCCGAGCTTCGGATGGAAGATGCCCGCAATCACGTTTCGATCGTCGGCTGGGATCACGACGTGCAGCGCCTGCAGGCCAATCTCAAATTGCCGCCAGGGTGGACTCTGATTGGCGGTACCGGTGTCGATGAATTGCCCGGCACGTGGTTCGACTCGTGGACGCTCTGGGACTTTTTCTTTTTGCTGATGGTCGCTCTCTCGATCGGTAAACTCTGCGGATGGTGGTGGGCGCCCATTTCGGCGATCGCTCTCTGCCTGGCACACGGACATCCGGATGCTCCACACTGGATCTGGATTCACCTCATCGCATCACTGGCGCTTTTGCGCGTGCTTCCGAATAGCCCGTGGCGACGTGTCGTCCTGGTCTATCGTTCGCTGGCGCTGCTGGCGCTCGTGATCATTCTCGCGCCCTACGCGCGGGACCAGGTCCGCTATGCCATCCATCCGCAGGTGGCTGATATCGGTGATATGTATGCGGCTGGCAACGAAGGTTATCGCGGAGTCGACAAGGATGCCGAGCGTTTTGCCGAAGCCGAGCCCCAGGCGGCCGGTGGCGAGTCGATTACGATTGCGCGAGGAAAGTTCGAAGACGAAAAGATAGTGGCTTCGAAGGATTGGTCGAAAGGCGCGTCCAAAAAGCGAGCGTACTCGAACCAGCAGCAGCTTCAGCAGATTGATCCAAACGCTGTCGTACAGACTGGGCCAGGTGTGCCCGCGTGGAATTGGACGAGCTGGCAGCTGCGTTGGGTAGGCCCCGTGCCTCGCGACCACAAGGTCTCACTCTGGTTGATCTCGCCGCTTCATAATATGTGGCTGGGTTTCTTGCGGGTCGCGCTGCTGCTCTTGATCGCGCTCGTGCTCATTGCACCTCGCGACATGTACTGGCGCGAGCCTCGAAATCACCTTGGCTCGTCGATGCTCACCCTGGTCTTTCGTGTCGGCATCGGAGCTCTTATGGCGTCGGTGCTGACCGCGGCCTGGCCAGGTGACGCGATGGCCGAAGAGCCGACGCCCAACATCCAGGTCCAGAATCGCATGAACCAGAATGTGGCAGCGCTCGAGCCCACAGATCAGCGAGCACAGCCCACACTTCTGAGCGAGTTGAAGAAGCGTTTGATCGAAGAAAGCCGATGCGAGCGATGTGTTTCTGCAAGCCAGGCCCGCATTCAGGTTCGCGGCCAGCGATTCGAAATGACCGCGACTCTTCATGCACGTAAAGACACGGGCTGGCATTTGCCCGGACCTATCAGTCGACTTCATATCGAACGCGTGCTCATCGATGGAAACGAGTCGACGCAGATGCGCCGAACGAGCGACGGCCTGACGGCCCTGCGCATTCCTGCGGGGCGTCATAGAGTGCAATTGGTAGGGCGTCTCGCCGCGCAGAATGTGGTCACGCTTCAATTCGATCCCGATACTCGACCGCGACGCATCGAATTCGAGAGCCGCGACTGGAGCATCGACGGACTCAGTCCAAACGGCGTACCGGATACCT
>CAYFTY010000101.1:0-9398 GCA_964346045.1 uncultured Bradymonadales bacterium
GCGATAGAATTCGTTTTCGACGACGTAGAGTACTTTCAGGGAATCAGATCGGGCCTGCGCATAGCCATGGGCCCATCGCACAGCCTGCAGCGATTCCTCAGATAAGTCGGTGGCCACGGTGATCATGATCTGCCCTCGATGGAAGTCGGACGCCCAGGACTATATCGATTTCCTCGACCTACGACTAGCCCCGAAACATGCGACTGATGCTACTTTTGCGACGGGTCGACCCACACAGACTGGAACCAAACCGCCCCTCGTTGACTCGAACGCGGACGATTCGGTGCATAGCAGCGTGAACTCATCCAAATTCAATTTGGATAAATTTGGAAAGATCAAGACCCTTCCAAACAATCCAAACAGCCATTCCAGCCATGAGTTCATGCGTGGATGCTGAGGGGCAGATCGGGCTGCTGATCACGACGCGAGAAGCGATCGTATAGCTATAGCGTCGAATACGAGCGTAAACAGATTGTTTCCGAAAGTCTGGCACGATCGGCGCATCTCAACCCCGTGAAGGCGAGATACCACGTTCATTGCATTTGGATCATGAAATGAAAGAGCTGGCACCCAAGGTCATCGAGATTTCTCAGGACCCCGAGCACCGATATTACACGGATGCTGAACTCGTGCGTCGCAGTGTAGAAGGAGATGCAGAAGCGTTCGACACGATCATGCGCGAGCATCAGGAGCAGGTGTATCGAGTGGCGATGCGTTTCGTGAAAAACGAGACCGAAGCACACGACGTCGCGCAGGACGCGCTCTTGAATGTCTACCGCAAGTTGCACACCTTCAAAGGAAACTCGGCACTCGGAAGCTGGATTTATCGAATCGCTGTAAACACGGCCCTGATGCGCCTGCGCAAGAAGAAAAGGCGCAGTGAGGTTGCGCTTGCGAACGTGGCGCCTGACGAAGAACACGAGACCGAGTATCAGGAATTTCGCAGCATGTGGCACCAGCGTGGTGACGAAGCGGCCGAGAATAAAGAGCTCCGTCGCAAAATCGCCGAGGCGGTCGAAGAACTCGACCCCAAGTATCAGACGGTGTTCACGCTCAAGGAGTTCGACGATATGAGCCTCAAGGATATCGCCGATGAGCTCGATCTCTCAGTACCTGCTGTGAAATCGCGACTTCATCGCGCCAGGCTCCACCTGCGCACCCTTCTGAACCGATATCTCGAGGGACGTTGAATTGGCGTATGAGCTGCGCCGCGGCAGCGAACGGAAGGGCTCAAAAACGAAGGTTGGTGCCTGATGGCGCTGGCCTTTTCTTTTCCCACGGCGCGTTTCGACTCCGTCAACGAGAGTTCTGATTGGTGCTCGCAAGCATACGCAATCAGTGTTAGCGTCGGTTTAAAGCACTCCTTTCCTGAGATCCCCCTCGAATCTATGTCGACAATTCCCGAACTGGTGGCTCGACTCAACGATGCCCTCGACGCCATTGACTGGATGGGGCGCAAGAGCCATCCCTCATTGCGGCCGCCAGCGAGTGAAGAAAATATCGCGGCGTATGAGCAGAAGATCGGATGGTCGCTCCCCAAGACCTATCGGGAGTTTTTGCTCCTGCACGACGGCATGCATGGCCTCGAACAATACGACTGGGGGATTCGTGGCGTCACGCCGATCCGAAAAGGGGATAATTTCGAGGATGTGCAGTCCGGGCATCTCTACGTCTATAAAGATAAGGACTCCAATCATCCGGCGGCCAAAGACCTGCAGGCAGCTGCCGTCGTGGTGGGATCGGACTTCGACTACCAGATCGTGTACTTCACGCCCGAGACCATTGCCGAAGAAGAGCCGAGCCTGCGGCGACTCGCGATGGATCAGCCCTACGAGCACTACAATCTCTTTTCGAGCTTCAAGGAGTTTCTGGCGTTTGTGGTCGAAAGCTACGAGGACCTGGTCGCGCTCCAGGAAGAGTCGATGGAGGGATTCGATGACCTGGACGCTCTCGCCGAGCAGGAACAGCTTCTCAAAGAGCTCGCATCGCTCCTCTCGGAAGCTCCCGAGGGAGGAGACGGTGGTGACGACGAACTCGCCCCCGAGCCCGAGCCTCAGCTCTCTCCCGAGATGGAGCGGGCTTCGCGCCTCTGTCGAATCATGATGCAAAAGCTCATCGATGCCGACCTTCTCGAGCTGGTCGAAGGCCCGGGGATGTTCGAGGCGCTCGAAGATCTGATGCTCAAGCAATTGATGAGGTCGAACTCACCGCAGGATGCCGTGGAGCGGTGGATCCGATGGTTTGCCAAGGCCCGCGAGGTCGAGGAAATCTACGGAACCGACGAGCAACTCGAAGAGCTGATGTACGAGGCGTTCGACGAGATCGCCGAAGAAAGCTAACCCTGCGCACTCCATGATTGAACAAATCTGGCTCTTTCATTGCGGGTATATTTCGGTTCCGCGTGGGATGTTCGTCCGTGGTGGCGGACTCTCGCTGGCGCCGATGCCCTTCCTTGCCGCGCTCGCGATTCATCGTGAGCGAGGCCCCATTCTGATCGACGCCCCTTTCGGCCATGAGGGGCCGGTGAACGCCGGCGAGATGCTGGGTACGGTCCTGCGGTCTTCGGGACTCACCTTTCGGGCTGACTGGGCAGTCGTGCCTCGCATCGAACAGCTCGGCTTTCGGCCCTCTGAGGTCGAACACGTTCTGATGACGCATCTTCATTGGGATCACACCGGCGGCATGAAAAGCATCGGTCATGCCCGCTTTCATATGAGTCATCTCGAGTGGGAGCGCGCCAATCAGTACGAGGGCTTTGAGGCAGCGCGCGCGGGTTTTGCGCCCGGCGATTATCGGGCGCTCGACAATCGTGTCCGCACGTTCACACTCGAGCGCGGGGCGCGCGACCTGACGGACCAGTCCCACGACATCTTCGGTGACGGCTCGGTCCAGGCCATTGCCCTGCCCGGTCATACTTCGGGCTCGGTGGGCTACCTCTTCGACCTCGAAGATCAGACGGTCTTTTACGTCGGGGACGCCGCGTTCGTGGTGAGCCAGATCACGCGCGGTGATGACATCGGAATCTTTCCACGAATCGTCGCTGAAAACGTGCAGCAGGTACGGGCCACGCTCAATGCGCTACGACGGTTTCACGAAGCGCATCCCAGGATTCAGATCGTCGCCAGCCACGACTTTGAGATCGGGATCGAGTGCCTCAGCGGCCCAACCCAGGCGTGAGTATCCGGCGGCTCTTTGCAATGGATCGCCGACGTGCGATAGTTGTCGCACGAAGAGATCAGGGACGATCTCGACGCCCCACCCAAACCCCGAGGTGAGCCATGAGGAAGCCTTTCGTCGCCGGAAATTGGAAAATGAACAAATCGATCGACGAGGCTCGAGCGCTTGCGCGCGGCGTCGCCGAGGGTGTCCGGGGATTGGACGTCGACGTGGTGGTAGCCCCGGTCTCGGCGCAGCTTCAGGCGGTCTCGGAAGCGATCGGCTCAGGCTCGGTCGCCGTGAGTTCGCAGAATATGCACTGGGCTGCATCGGGCGCTTACACCGGAGAGCTCAGCGCGTCGATGATCAAAGAAGTGGGTTGCACCTACACGATCCTCGGCCATAGCGAGCGCCGGCAGTATTTTGGAGAGACCGACGAGGGCGTCAACCGACGCGCTCAGGCCGCGCTGGCCGCCGACATCACTCCGATCATCTGCATCGGAGAGCACCTTGCCGAACGAAAGAGTGGTTGGACCAAAGACAAGGTGCGTATGCAGGTTCGTGCGGCGTTGAGCGGGCTTTCGGCCGACGAGGTCGCACGGTCGGTCATTGCGTACGAGCCTATTTGGGCGATCGGCACAGGCGAGACAGCCTCACCCGAGCAAGCGCAAGAGGTCCACGGATTCATCCGCGAGATGCTCGAGGCCGATTACAGTGAATCGGTCGGGCAGAAGACGCGTATCCTCTACGGCGGAAGCGTCAAACCTCATAATATCGAAGAGCTGATCGCCCAGACCGACATCGACGGCGCACTCGTCGGAGGTGCCAGCCTCGGGGTCGATAGCTTCGTCGCGATTGCCAGAGCATGTCACGAGTCATGAGGCCTCGAGCAGCACGCGGCCCTGGACCTGGATGACCCTTTTGCGACGAAAACACCATGCTCACCGATCCTTTTCATTCGAATGGCGATGGCCACACGCTGCAGCGCGTGGGCTTCGAGATTGAACTCGAACGACGCCGTATCGCCGATCTCATTCTACCCACCGGGCGGTTGGTTGCCTGCGATCCGCTCACCTATCCCGAGTCGGATCCCTTCGAGCTCGAGGTGCCTCGAGGGGTGCATCCGGTTCATGCGATCATCGCGCATCTTCGAGACCAACGCGAAGTTGCCTATATCTCGGTCGAATTCGAATCCGCCAGTGCCAACCGTTGGCAGGTCGCTCATGTCGATGGGGAAGAGCAGCCCTCATGGCGCGAAGCACGGAGCATCGGGTTCCCCGTCGAGTCTGGCGTCGCAGCGCTGATGGACGAATCGACCGCCACTCGAATCCTCGACGCACTCCTCACCGAAGACGGCGAAGAAGAGTTCTCCCGGACAGTGCACCGCGGGCTTTCGCGGGCCCGACGCGGCGGAGGATTTGGAGCGGGAGAAGTGTCGCTCGGGGCCGATTTTGAGGGAAATGCAGTGGTCTTCGAGGTCGACGACGGCGTCTACACGACCTACCTGGGTTCGACGCCTGGCGGGACGACGACTCGATTTGTGGTCGACCTGGGAGTGCTCGACCTGGAATTCACGCCCTACGGAATGCGCTCGACCTGATCAGAGCTTATCGAGGCGAGCCTTCATCGGTTCGACCACCGATTCGAGGAAGCGCTTTTTATCAGCACCCTTCAAGGGTTCGGCGCGTGCGAAATCGACCTCGAGTGGATTGACGTGTCGGCCGTTTTTGACCATGCCGTAGTGTAGGTGCGGTCCGGTCGACCGACCGGTGCTGCCAATGCGTCCGATCTGTTGCTTCTGCTTGACCCGCGCGCCGCGTTTGATGCCCCGCTCGATCTTCGAGAGGTGCGCGTAGTGCGTGATGTAGCCGTTGGCGTGGCGAATCGAAACCAGCTTTCCATTGGCGCCTTTCCAGCCGGCATAGATGATCTTGCCGTCGGCGGCAGCGAGAACGGGAGTCCCGGTGGGCGCGCCGTAGTCTACTCCGGCGTGCATCTTCATCTTCTTGAGGACCGGGTGAAACCGCCGGCCAAACTTACTCGTGATGCGCACGATGGGGATAGGGCTCTTGAGAAATTGCCGCTTTAGATTGTCGCCATTCTCGTCGTAGTAACCGTCGTTGCCTTTGTCGTCCTCATGATAGAAACCGTAGAATGTACCAGCTTCTCCGGCGTATTTCGCCGCGAGCACCCGCCCGTCACGCAGGTGCTTACCGTCGAGATATACCTCTTCGTAGACGGCCTTGAATGCATCGCCGGTCTGAGTTTCGCTGTTGAAGTCGATGGTGTAGGCGAAGAGGTCCATATAGCTGGCGATCAAATTGGGCGATGCATCGGCCGCTTCGAACGATAGCCAGAGGCTGGACTGGATGGTGCCGTCGATGGACTTCTGACGAGTTTCAATCGGGACTTCGACTTTCGCGGTCTCAAAGGCTCCGTCTTGATCACGAACCGTTTGCCAGATGTCCTCGGGAGATGTCGAATATTCGAGCTTTGCGACTTTGCCGTCCGTGCCGAGCTCGGCGAGCCAGGTGTCTCCTGGTCGGCTCTTGCGGAAGTTGAATTCGGTCGACATGGCGGTGACGGCCTCGTGAATGGAGGCGACCGGGACCTGTCGGTTTTGTAGAGCCAAAAAGAGCGACTGATTCGGTTCGATCTTGCCGCGCATGGTCACGGACTCCCCATCCTTCCACATGGCGGTCAGTTCGGCTGCATCTCGTTCGGCGGCTTCCTCGGCGCTTTCGGCGGGCACCACCTCGAGCGGCTCGGTCGCAGCGAAAATAGAGCCTTCGACGACTCCCTGAGCGGCAGCGACCGCAATCACGTCTCCGTCTTCGACAGGTGCAGCGGTCGAGAAGTCCTGCACGAGCTCGCTATCGGAGGCGAAGAGCCAGAAAACACCGGCACCACCCAGAATCAGGACGAACGCAAGCAGAAGCACCCGCTTTTTGTCGCGATTTCGACGCCTCTGGTGACGCAACAAATCGTCGAGTGGATCGTACCTACGCATGGTGGAATCGGGGGAAGTACTCATTACGACCGTCCGTGGTCTCTTTCGGATGCATTTCGTGGTTGCCGTCCATGGCGCACCTAGCATCTCCGTTGGAAGCGACTGCGTCAACTCACGGTCTTTCGCTGCGTTTTTTTGGAGAGTGCCAGGACGTGCTCAACATCCGAGGACGTGCTCAACATCCGGGACAACTCGCTCGACGTAAGGACAAATCTCTCCGACGTCCCGGAGAACTTTCTCCACATCTGGGAGAACCCACTCGAATTGGGGGAGAACCCACTCGAATTGATGGCAGATATGTAACTTGACTGGGTTTCTCCGACCATCCTACGTCAATTAATCGACACAATCTCAGCCGAAAAGGACAACAGTTCGATCCGCATGACACACCACGGCTCTCTCGGGCGTCCACTGGTCGATTCTTATTCACCCCAGATTTTCATCTCGCGCCGTTACGCCGCGACTCAGGCCGCTCGTGATGTATACGCAAACGCAAAGAATCTTTGATAGAGCTCGGAGGGCCACGAGGCATCCATCAGATGAGGGTCATCGTCAGGCACGGGCTCGAGATGAACGTGGGGACAGCGCACGAGCGTCCCGGATGGAAATTGCACGTCTGTTTCACCCGCGCCTATCCGATCTCGTGTTATGCGATGACGGCGGCGAAATTGCTGCATGTGAACGATTGCACGTGCGGCGCGAGTCTTATCCGAACTGCAAAATTTCGGATTCAGCTTGCCCGGACGGTGCCGGTTGCGAGGGGTCGAAAACGGGTCGGCATTTTGACAAGCTTCGATGCCGAGAAACTTTCCGTCCCGCTCCTCGATAATAAGGTCTTCGGCCCGCCGCAGAAGGTCCTCAAAAAACTCGATCGTCAGCTCGAGAGGAAGGTCTTCAAACCCAGGCGGCGGCTGAGGGACGAAAGACTCTACTGCGGGCATGCTGCGCCCACTGAACTCGGACTTATGAAATTGCATCGGTTTTCCCCAGTCTCGGGGAAGCACCTTGAAGCCAGTCCAATCCTCAGCACGTTCGACCAGACCGGCCGCAACTGGTTGTAACCACGTGTAGAGAAGCTTCTCGACAAGCGCTGATAGATCGAGAATTGCCGCATTTCCTGGCTCCTTACCCGACCAGAACGTGTCGTCTCGCCCCAGTAAGCGGTTCAGTTTAATCGCAATCTGCGAGTAACATCGCTGCATGAACCGCGAACGGCTTGCGTTTACATCGGTCTGTACCGAATGCATATGATTCGAGATGGCGCATGCCGCGTGTATGTTCTGACCCGTCGCGCGTGCGGCACGCGCGAAGTGATAACCGACGATATTCGTCGTGGCCTCACTGGGGCGCATATAGAGACGCTGCTCCTGCGTTACCCGGGTCAGAAAGACAACCTGGCCTTCGATATATCGATTGGGAAGTGTCATGATTTCTCCTTTTGAAAATGAAAGACATTATCCGGCCTACATAGAGGTTTTCGGCCAAAGTTCATTTTCGTTGCGAGAAATTTGAAAAACTCACAGGCCTATCATGAAAACCAATTAATCACGGGGACTTGGACTTCTCCCGGAACCACACCGATTGGTTCTTCGGGTGCGTTTTATGATCAGGTTGGGCGGAGCAGTTTTCACCTGGTGAGCAGAGCGACGGTTTGGAACGGTGCAGCGGGACTTCTCCCGGGTGGGTACTAGCGCTGGGTGAAGGTTCGTATTAGGCTGGGGCCGCTCCATGGAATGAGGAAGGATGGTGACGACGCTTCAGAGTTCGGAACGCATGATTATGCGGGGACTTGGTGAGATTGTCGGTGAGTCGAACGTGCTGACGAGTGGACCCGACAGGTTGGCGTATAATAACGACTGCTGGCCCAGGGGGATCATTCTCACACGAGGGCGCCGGCTCGCGCACCATCAACCCGCTGCGATTGTCTTGCCACGCAATGAGCACGAGGTGCTTGGCCTTGTTCAATGGGCTCGGCAGAATGGGGTTCCGATCGTGCCCTATGGCGCTGGAAGCGGTGTGTGTGGAGGGGCAATCGACGACGGGCATGGGATCATCATCGACCTGAAGCGACTAAAGAAAATCGTGAAGACGCGCGAAGGCGATCTCACGATGCGTGCTCAGCCGGGCGTCATCGGCCAGATCCTCGAAGACGAATTGAATCGGCGTGGATTCACGTTGGGACACTATCCCTCATCCATCTATTGCTCGAGTCTGGGCGGCTGGATCGCAGCACGCGGAGCCGGCCAGTACTCCAGTCGATACGGTAAGATCGAGGATATGGTGACGTCCCTTCGCGTGGTTACGGGAAGCGGCGATATCATCGAGACCGCACCTGACCCGCTGGCTCCCAAACCGCGGCATCTCGTACCCAACGCGGGCCCTGACCTGACCCAGATCATGATCGGCAGCGAAGGCACTCTCGGACTGATCACCGAGGCCACACTGCGGATTGAAAAGCTGCCTTCGCGGAAGATCTATCGGGGGTTTCACTTCGATAGCGTACCGGCGGCACTCGAGAGCATTCGCGAGATGATGCAGGATGGATTGCGACCGGCAGTCGTACGTCTCTACGACGAATTCGACAGCCTGATCGCGAAACGCAAATCTGGCAAAAGCCCAGGCGGGCTGCGGGCGCGAGCACTCTCGGCAAAGCTTGGCGACTTCGCGACGGAACTTCTCCCGGTCGACATCGCAGGCGAGGTTCGGGGGCGCATTTCAGACGTGACGCGCAATCTGCTCGGGCGGATTCTCGGGCAGCCGATGACATTGAACGCGGTCATCGAGGTGCTCCCCACGGACTGCCTTCTGGTCGTCGGATTCGAGGGAACCAGCTCTATCGTCGAAGACGAGGCGCATCATGGCTTCGACATCCTTTCGAAGAGGGGAGTCGATCTCGGCCAGGAGCCTGGCCTGCACTGGCTCGAGAATCGGATGTCCGTCTCGTACAAACAGTCGCCGATGTACGACGCTGGCGCGTTTGTCGATACCATGGAGGTCTCGACAACCTGGTCCAATCTGATCCGTCTCTACGAAGCTGTCCGTCGCGCCATGAGCCCACACGTCCTCGTCATGGCTCACTTCAGTCACGTCTATCCCGAAGGTAGCTCGATCTATTTCACCTTTGCCGGTTTTGGACAGAACCTCGACGAAACCCTCGAGCGCTACGAGGCGGCCTGGAAGGCCGGGCTCGATGCAGTCTGCCCATGCGTCGTACAGCAGGCCCGCCCCGTCG
>CAYFTY010000102.1:0-9367 GCA_964346045.1 uncultured Bradymonadales bacterium
TGAAAACCCGACCTCGATTGCGCAGGTCATCACCCTGGCGAGCCCGGTGGTCGGTGGCCCCAAATATACAGCTTCGGCACCTTACTATCGCGACGAGCTCGGCATCGATCTCGATGAGCTCGAAGCGTCGGTCGCACGACGCAATCGCACACCGATCGAAGTACCGATCACCGCCCTGTACACGCGACGCGACACAATCGTCTGCCCCGCCGCGTGTATCGACCGCTTTCACGATCACGTAGAGCATATCGAGGTCGACACGACTCACGTCGGTATCGGGTTCGATGCACAGACCTTTCGCATCGTCGCTGAGAGGCTCGCCGATGGCTAAAAAACGAATCCGAGGCGAGACCGTACCCCGGCGCTGACTGAACCGGCCGGCCTCACGAGTCGATCTCGATCACGACCTTTCCACGCGCCCGTCGTGTCTCGATATACTCATTCGCCTCGACCGACTCTTCCATCGTGTAGACCCGGTCGACGACCGGCACCAGCTGCCCTTCTTCGACCCACCTCGCCACGAGTTCGAGGTCTTGACGCCGGCTCTCGACGACCACCATCGACGCCCGATGCAGCCCCACACGTGCAAGTCCGCCGCGAAGAATACTCCCCGGCGTCGGAACGGTCGTGCAGTAGCGCCCGCCCTTCGCGAGCGTCTGTTTGGCGTGAGACCACGGTTTATTGCCGTAAATATCAAAGAAGTGATCGAGGCCGCGCTCGTCGAGCGGCTCTTCTTTGGTGTAGTCGATCACCCGCGTGGCCCCTAACTCGCAGACCATCTCCACATTGCGGGACGAAGAGACTCCGATGACCTCGAGCCCCAGGATCCGCCCGATCTGAACGGCGGCGGTACCAACCCCGCCCGAGGCGCCATTCATCAAAACACGCTCTCCCTCAGCGACCCCGAGATCATCACGCAGGGCCTGCAAGGCTGTGAGAGACACCAGTGGTAGCGACGCCGCCTCGGCCATCGAAAGACTCGCCGGCCTGGCTGCAAGCTCGTCGGTTGGAACTGATACGACTTCGGCGCAGGTCCCTCCCTGATGGGAGTTCACCATGCCAAACACTTCCTCACCCGCCTCGAAACCGCCGCCGTCATCGAGCAAAACCCCGGCAAAGTCGTACCCGGGAATGCGCGGAAATCGCCTCCCGGTGAGCCATTTCATCTTACCCTTACGAACCAGAACATCCTTGGGATTCAGCGCGGCGGCAGCCACCCTGACCCGCACGCTGCCGGGCCTCGGCTCTGGCTCGGGAACGTCGCGGACGTTCAGGACATCAGGTGTTCCGAATTCATCGTAGACGATTGCTTTCATTGAAATCCGCATGCACTGCTTGTCTCGATTGCACAGCTGCAGGTCGCCTCACTTTCAGACTCGTAACGTTCGAGACGAGCCTCGAGCTTGACCGCCCGGGTCATCGATTTCGAGCGCGTCACCGAAGACCTGCTCGCAGAGGACGCAACGATGGCGGGGCACGCGAGGATACCATCCGAAGGGTGCGCAAAGAAGACGCGTGCCGAGAGAATACAATCGGCCGACCTTGGCGAGGCGGATGCCGTCGAAATCGTACTGCGCCTGAACGAGCAGCCAGGACGATACCCGGGTATCATTCTGGCTCCCGTATCTGACGGCGTGTGTATACGATTCGTGAGCTGATTCATTTCACGGCGACTTTGTCACCAAATCGCTCGGCATTCACCAACCAGGCGGCCGCATTTTTGACGTATCGCCCGGTGCCAGCCGTATCCCATTTGTTGTAGAGCCGGGTGAATCCACCATCGAGAATGGCGCGTTTTCCGTCGCGGTCGTAAAAGGCGGTGACGACGTTTCCGTCTGACGACCAGATCAACGGCTTCAGCCCGCCAGCGAGGTCGATGGCAGCAATGGTGATGCCCTCGAAGATATGTTCCAGACCGGTCGTCAGCAGATGATCAGGCAGCAGGCCGGACTTCTTTCCATCGAGCTTCATATGCACGACGGTATCTCCCAGATATCCACCCTGCATCGACGAGTCGAATAACATCGAGGCGAGTGCGTTGGCATCGCTATGGTACGGGGTGTTATCGCCCCAGATGTATACGCCTTTGCCGCTATCAAAGAACTTCTTGATCACCTTCAAATGAGCGTCGGTGAGTTGGCGAGATGAGCCGGAAATCAACCAGAGTTGGCAGGCCTTCTCGAGTTTCTTTTCAAGCTCTTTGGGCTCAGGAACGCTGCCGTTCCAGCGAAAGACGCTCAGGCCTTTATCTTTCAAGGCGGCTCGCGCAGCATCGAAGGGGAATCCATAGAGTTGAATTACGGCCACCGTCTGTCCTTCGAACGCTCCGTCGACCGCCAGATCGAATTGGGTACCCGCCGCGTTTCCGAACCCGTCTTTCTTGGGCTTCTTCCTGACGACGCGTGTGCGGACCTCGCCGGTCTGGTCATCGACATAGGATTCTTCCATTTGGACGACGGGGGCGCTCTGACCGGCCGCTTTGTTATACTGCGCAAATGCCGAGTGCGAGAGACAGATGGCGATCAAAAATACGATGACGAATGTGGCGCGTTTCATGAGTTCTCCTGTGTGGATGTTGGTCACAAGAGATTCAACGCGGCACGCTGGATTTGGATCTAAGTCGGATTGTTTCTTTCGTCGTGGAGGGCCTTCGCCACGTGCCGCACCAGTGGTTCGAGCTCGTCGGCCAGATGACGCGGCGCACGCTCGAGAGCCTGCTCGAGATGGTCGAGGGAGTCCGACTGAAGCCATGGTCCGAGGTCGAAGTCGACGAGCCTCTCAATGCGGTGCCGAGCGAGCGTGTCATTTTCGATGGCGAATGCATAATTCACCTGCGCTGCGCGAGCACAGTGTTCGATGTCCTTTCGACCCCGCTGCATCGCCTGGCGCAGGGCCGACTCGAGTAGATCGTCGATCTCGTCGGTAATCAGGTCAGTCTCGAGCAAAAGAGTCGCGAGGTTGTACTCCATCACGATCGTCGGAAAGCCGATCTGCCTCGCAGTCTTTAGATTCTGACGATAAATCAGCGCGGCCGATTCATGCCGACCGAGCTTGAGACGCGCACTGGCAACGAGATCTCGCGCAGCAACCGCACCATCGGGCCGCCCCGTCTCGAAAAACCTCGAGACGGCGCGCGTCGCAAATTCTTCGGCCTGGCGCCCATTGCCCTGCAGAAATTCGAGGCGCGCCAGCGCGAAGAGGCCTCCGGGATCCTCGCTTGACTTCATGTTCTCGAGGACCTCACGCGCCTTCTCGAACTCGCCGAAGTCCATCAACATGTACGAGAACATGCGGCAGGCCGTGCTCGTCAGCAGCGAGGCATCGATCTCAAAAAGATCGCTGGCGGGAAGCTCCTCGAGTCGACGAAGCGCCAGGAAAAGTTCCAAGGCCTTTACACTTTCGGGCGCCTCGTCTCCGAAACGAGCGAGGAGTTCATTTGCCTCGTGATACTCCTGACGAATCAGATAGCACTCGGCCAATTCGAGACAGGCTTCAGCCTCGAGGGCGCCGTCGAGCCCGAGGTCCAGAAAGTCCCGCAGCAAGATGACGGCGGCCTCGACGTGACCGCTCGAGCGCAGCTCACGTGCGTGCTCGAGCACTTCCGAACCTTCGATCATTCCTGCGCAAAATGCGTGAAAGGCCGCAATTCGACGCCGCCTCGGAGTCGCCAAAGGCCGGCCAAACGCCCGAGCGAGCTGCTCGTGGTCTTCGACGGTGAGTTCGGCCGATTCGGCCGCCGCACGCCGTGCCAGCGGATGTGAAAAGTGAATGCCCTGATCATCGACCAGCAGCAGCCCACATTCCTGTAACGCTCCTACGATCGAGCCGGCACTTATGTTCAGTTCGGCCGCGATAGCTTCGAGTTCGACAAACTCGGCTCGTAGATCGGCGTGCGCGAGCAGACGCACACACCGGGCCGCCGTCGCGGCGAGTTCAGAAACCACATGCGGCCATCGATGCTCTACACGTTCGACGAGCGCGTCGAGTTGCTCTTCGCCGAGCTCGAGCCCGGCACCTGTGGGCTCGAGGCAATCCTCACGCACGGCGAGGCGCGCCAGGTCGACCGCGACCCCGGGATTTCCTCCCGCGACCCTGCAGAGGCGCTGAAGCGAGCGAGGGGAAAGCCCGATCAAATCCGAGACGATTTCAGAAACGACTTCATCGGGGAGTGGACGCAGCACGAGCGATTCATCGTAGGAATCGTCTCCTCGCGCTCCGACCGCAATCAAGAGACGGCGCGCGGGTGCCAGCGTCGAAGCCGACCGAAAGAGCGATAGAGCCTGACCATGCGGGTCGTGATAATACACCAGACGATCGACAGAGAGACGTCGGGTCCATCGAGCATGCACTGCACTCAGCGTCCGGCCAGAGAGTTCTTCACCGCGGGCAATCCTCTGGATCTGTTCGAGATCCCACTCCGCAAGCTCGTCATAACCGGTCACCGCATAAAAGGAGGTCGCACCCGGCATCTCACCGACCTGTTCGAACCATGTCTTCAGCTGATGCACGACCGAGTACTCCGCGTCTTCGCCGAAGACCAGAATATGAGCTGCACCGACCTCGTGCGCTCTTCGCCCCACCCATCGAACGAGTGACTCACGCCCCATGCCGTCTGAGCCGACGATGTTCAGAGCCTTTTCACCTTCACCATTCCAACACGCGCGCAGTCGATTCCAGAGCATGTCTCGTTCGGGCTCACGCGCCCTGAATTCGGGTTCACGATGCTCGAGCATCCCCGGTCCGGTCGAGAGCAACTGACTTCGCACTGGCTTTCCCGTCGTTCGCCAGTCTCGCGGCGGTTCGATCCCTTCGCTGACGGCCGAAGTTCCCGACGCAAGTTCGCTCTCCGCAATTTCGAAAACCTCGAGGGTGTGAAAGATCTCGGGCTCTCCCAGACGCAGTTCCTGATTCGAGAGTTCGGCGGACTCTGGGCCAAGCATCTTCATCAACTCGACACCGGCATCCGCTGCGCGAGCAAATCTGGCCTGTGGGTTCTTCTCCAGGAGCTTGCGGATCCATGCTTCGGTCTCCAGAGGAACCTGGAATCGTGGGTTCAGGGGCGGTGGATCGCGATGGATATGGCCCATCAGCACATCTTCGACGCTGCCTTGAAATGGCGTACGACCGCAGATCAGCCAGTACATCAGGCATCCAAAGGCATAGAGGTCGGTCCACGGCCCTTCCCGCAGATCTTCACTCGAGATCTGCTCGGGAGACATATAGGCAGGAGTACCTGTCACCATGTCATGAGCCCGATCATTTCCGGCTCGCGTCAGGCGCGAGATCCCGAAGTCGGTGAGCTTGAGCATCCCAAATTTATCGACGAGCAGGTTCGATGGCTTCACGTCTCGATGAACGACGTCGCGGGCGTGGGCATGCGCGAGCGCGTCGAGAAGGGTCAGGGCGACTCGTCTGAGAGCATCCCAACTCTCCACGTGATGTTGTTGAAGCTGACTTCCGTCGATCGCCTCCATGACGAAATAAGGCGACTCGGGCTCGACCGACAAAACCTTTGCGAGGTCGTCGGGGCAAAGGCCCGCATCGAAAATCCGTACGACTGACGGATGATTCATGCGCGCGAGCGCCTTGGTCTCTTCGACGAAGCGAATCGCACCTCGTCCGCTATTCTTGTCGGGACGCAGCAATTTAAATGCGACCGGCGTGCCTAGCTCGACGTGGATACCGCCCCAGACCGTCGCCATTCCACCCTGACCGAGACGTCGGTCGAGTTTGAAAGGACCAATCTGCACCCTGACCTCGATGGTGTGCGCAATGTCGAACAACCTGGATGGATTATAGAGATTCGAAACGATACGAGCACGTCCAATCTGCGGCATGGGACGTTCCCCGACATGCAGTGGCCACTGGAATCACCACCTGGCCCCGAAGCACCGGCAACTCAATCTTCCACCACGTGGATCGAGACGCTGACCCTTGAGAGTAAAAAGCATTTATTTCAGACGTTTAATCATTTTTGGTTAATCAACCAAAAGCTGGCATACCTTTCGCTTTAGTAAACACTCACATAGCCCGGCCTTTCACGTTTCTCGATTCTCGAAGAGCGCACATAATGAAATACTCCAAAGTTGAGACCCCGTTCGCATTCATGATTCTCGCCATCTTCTTCGTGGTCGGTTGTGGTGAAACCACACCCGAAAATAGTGCGTGTGAAGACGCACGAAGTCATCTGCAGGCATGCTTCCCC
Source organism: uncultured Bradymonadales bacterium (assembly GCA_964346045.1). Lineage (GTDB taxonomy): Bacteria > Myxococcota_A > Bradymonadia > Bradymonadales > Bradymonadaceae > CAYFTY01. The sequence continues at coordinate 6,206 of CAYFTY010000102.1, forward strand.
GACCGCGAAGCACGCATCCCTGACTCGTGCAACGAGTCTGATGCCGAGGCCATTCTCGAGCAAGATTGTGAAAGTCTCGAAGCGACCGCACGTTCGAACGAGATGGCGGATGGGTTCTGCAATCCTTTCTTTTGGTGGACCTGCACCGGGGGCGGCAGTAGCACCGATGTCGACGAGCCGCGCACCCGTGGGTACTCATTCCAGCTCGGATTGAACGTATGCCAGAGCGAACTCTGCGTAGAAGATCTCTTCGGCGAAATCCGGTGGGGCGCCGAGTGCGGCAAAATCGTCCTCGAAAACGAGCGCGGAGAAGTCGTCGCGACCGACTACATCAATGAATATTTGCGCCCCGGGGGCGGCGAGCAGAATACAGGCGATGGATTTTCGAATCTCGATCTCGAGCCCGGCTCGTATACCGCCAGACTCATGAGACGGGATGGCCGGGTCGCAACCTCGGTCGAAGGTGGTGAAGCGGCAATCGCCGTCGAACTGCTCGAATCAGGAGCCGTTGATCTCGAAACCAATGATTTTCGCATCCTCGACACCGAGGCCGAAGCAGTCCGGGCGTGCAGCGACGTCACCGGTACGCTCTCGTCCGAGTGTGCAGGGGAACCGATGGAAAAAGAAGATACCGAGTGGAGATGGTTCATCGAAATCGAAGGAGTTCACTCCGAGGGGACCTACCGCAACATGAAGCGCTCTCGCTTCGTCTATAATCTACAGGACCACAGCTACCTTTTTCCTCGCGTACGCGCCGGCGAGTACACGATTACGTACCACGAACTCGATGTGTGGAGCAGTTGGACGCGTAGCAACAACAACAACGCGAACTACGAGGACTACCTCGATATCTTCGAACGATTCGCGACCGGACGCTCGCACAGCGAGACCGTCGTCATTACCGACGAGGAGATCGCCGCAGGCGAGTACGTACATCTCGCCCACATCGACCTGGTATCTGAGGTCTGTCTCTGAGACGAGGTAGCGCGCGCAACACTTGACGGGCGAGCAGCATCTACGTAGCGATGAGAGCGGTACTCACGACGAGGATTTGCGATGACGCTCGAATACATGCCCGGATTTGGGAACGACTTCGAAACCGAAGCCCTGCCCGACGCCCTACCCCAGGGCCAGAACTCGCCGCAGCGCGCGCCCTACGGCCTTTATGCCGAGCAGCTTTCAGGCTCACCATTTACCGCACCGCGAGGCACGAACGAGCGTTCGTGGCTCTACCGGATGCGGCCATCGGTTCGGCATATGGGCGACTATACTCCCTACAGCCAGCCGCACTGGCGAAGCGCACCGACCGTCGAAGAAGGTACCCTTCCTCTGGGTCAGCGACGCTGGGACCCGGTGCCGCTGCCGGATCAAACGACTCATTTTGTCGACGGAGTTCGCACCATCACCACGGCCGGTGACGTCATCGGGCAATCCGGCATGGCATCGCACGTCTACGTCGCAAATGAGTCGATGGTCGACGAGTACATGATGAACGCGGATGGCGAACTGATGTTCGTACCGCAAGAGGGGGAGATTGAGATCTTCACCGAACTGGGCAAAATGGACCTCGCCCCGGGCGACATCGCAGTCGTGCCACGCGGCATGATCTTCAAGGTCAGTGTCGAAGGTCCATCGAGGGGCTACCTCTGCGAGAATTACGGAGCCAAGCTGACACTGCCCGACCGCGGCCCCATCGGGGCCAACTGCCTGGCCAATCCACGCGACTTCAAAACGCCTGTGGCCGCCTACGAAGACAAAGAGACCGATTGCACGATCTTTGTGAAGTGGTGCGGGAAACTCTATCAGACCGAAATCGGGCACTCACCGCTCGACGTCGCGGCCTGGCACGGGAATTACGCTCCCTACAAATACGACCTTCGAACTTTCTCGCCGGTGGGCGCGATCCTCTTCGATCACCCGGATCCCTCGATCTTTACGGTGCTCACCTCGCCGACCGAAGAGGCCGGCACCGCGAATATCGATTTTGTGATCTTTCCCAAGCGCTGGCTGGTCGCCGAGCATAGCTTCAGACCGCCCTGGTACCATCGCAACATCATGTCCGAATTCATGGGCCTCATCTACGGACAATACGACGCCAAAGAAGAGGGTTTCGTACCCGGCGGTATGAGTCTTCACAACATGATGCTGCCCCACGGGCCCGACGTAGACGCGTTTGAAAAAGCTTCTCGAATGGATCTCGAGCCTCAGAAATTATCGGGCACGATGGCATTCATGTTCGAAACGCGCTTTCCACAGCATCTGACGAAATTCAGCTCAGAGCTCGATACTCTGCAGGAGAACTACGCCGACTGCTGGAGTGGCCTCCGCAAGCGATTCGACGGCACGATCGAAGGTGATTGGAGCGAATGAATCGCGCATTATGACGATTTTTCACACTATCGCTTGCGTTCCGCGCTATGGGCTGTTAACGATTCTGCGGCGGCACGGTTCCGTAGGAGCCGAGGTGCGCCGCAGCAAATGAATTTTCGGTCCTCAGACCGAATGAAGAGAGAGAAACATGACGGAACGAGTAACTGGCAAAGTAAAGTGGTTCAACGAAGAGAAAGGCTTCGGCTTCATCGAGCGCGAAGACGGTGGTGAGGACGTGTTCCTCCACTTCTCGGCGCTCAATCAATCCGGCTTCAAGACCGTTCGTGAAGACGAGCGAGTCGAGTTCGCCGTGGTTCAGGGCCCCAAAGGCCCCAAAGCTGAAGACGTCATCTCGATCTGAGTTGGCTTGCTTTGAATGCTTGGACCGGTCAGTGATGGCCGGTCTTTTTTTGTTCTTGGGTGATGCGGTCGAGCCTGATGCTCATTCGTCCGAGTCTTCTGGACCTGCATATGTGAGTTGCTGAGCATCCCGGCGACCCGCAAGACGCTCGGGTGGAGCTTCGTAGCGCACCTGATGGACGATCGTCCGTCGAGCCAACGTTCGCGTGCCCTCACTGATCTCGACCCCGTGATCGGCGATGATCTGCGGTCTGAATTCGGGCGATGCCGCATGACGTAGAAGCTCACCGTATTCGGCGAGACGCGACGTCATTTGAAATCCCCATCGATCACGTACCTGGCGACCATAGTTCAGGTCGACCTCGCTGATGAGCACGCCGTCGCGCACTCGAGAAAGCCCGGGCGTACGACGACCATCGGGAGCCGTCACGT
>CAYFTY010000103.1:0-9366 GCA_964346045.1 uncultured Bradymonadales bacterium
CAACCGGCGCCGGGTTTCAATAAAACCCCCGAGCGGGTAGAGGGTGCCTTCCACAGGCTCGATTTCGGGTCCCGCCTCGAGCAATCGCTGCACCAGGAGCGTCACGCATGCTCCCACGGGCTCGACGACGCTCTCGTCACTCTCGATGTCGAAGTCTCCATCTGGATGGTGGTCGTACGAAATCACCCTCGGCGCTTGCTCGAGGATTGCCGCGAATTCTTTGAGACGGCGCCGGTCGCGAACGTCGACGACCACCACCTCGGAGACCTCTTCGGGATCGATTTCCTTGTAGGGAACGATCGGATATTTATCCTTATGCAACGCGAGAAAACGCTTCACGGGCGGGCTGACGAGGCTTCCGCCCACGGCCACCGCATCTTCGAAGAGATGAGTCGCCGCGACCATCGAAGCCAGCGCATCGAGGTCGGCATTATGATGCGATACGACAATCCTCTTCATCTCATTCTCCCTTGAAAAAACCCGATTCGATCTTCCACGCCTGGCCTACTCTGATGAGCTTCACGGTCCGATGATCTATGCCCTCAGATGTCTCGAGGTCGACGTACGCCGCCGCCTGTGTCTCGTCACCGAGTACCTTCTTGAGCTCGAACGAGACGAGCTCTGGCTTCTCGCTCCACATGGTCTCAAACACCCGCTGCGAGTAGCCAATACAATCAATGGTGGGGTCTTCGCATACCGTTCGCGTCATTTGCGCGATCAGCCGCGCCTCGTCGTCGAGCCCCTGGATTTCTTCGCCCGTGAGTGCTCTCGCCTCTTCACATCCGGCATCGGTTGCGTTCTCTTTGACCTTGCTCAAAACCCGCGCGAACGAGTCGATGCAGTATGGCGATGAGTCTGTGGACAAAACATGCCCGGCGAACGCTCGTTCGTCATCGTCGTACTGAACCGCATTCATGAAAGCATGGACGTCGTCTGACGCCGCATGAGTCTTCTCACAACCAAAGAGCACGACCAGGATCAGACACAAAATTCTCATGCGGGTATTGTGAAGGTTGGCGAGGCGCTTGTCATCCGCTACTCCGTAAGTGCCAGCCTCTACTCAGGAGCCACCATGTACGCCATCGCAGTTGCCGACGACGAAACAAAAACGATGCATTGGACCGACGGTTTTGCGCGGCCTCTCTGCGGACCGGGCGATGTTCTGATTGAGGTTCGAGCCACGTGCGTCAATCGTGCCGATCTACTCCAGCGCCGTGGGCTTTATGATCCACCTTCCGGCGAAAGCGAAATCCTCGGACTCGAAGCATCGGGCGTCATCGTCGAAACGGGTGCTGCCGTCGAGGCGTGGCGAGTCGGAGATCGCGTGTGCACATTACTTCCAGGCGGCGGCTACGCGCAGTTCGTATCTGCGCCGCAGGAACTACTCTTGCCGATCCCAGATGGACTTACCTACGCGCAGGCTGCGGCTATCCCAGAAGTCTACTACACCGCCTTTCTGAATCTTTTCCTCGAGGGCGAGCTCGATTCCCATGAGAGGCTGCTGATCCACGCAGCGGCATCGGGTGTTGGTACGGCCGCCATTCAACTTGCACAGGCTGCGGGCGTCCAGACGATCTACGGCACGGCATCAGGTCCGAAGATCGAGCGTCTCGAAGAGATGGGCATCACCGCATTCGATCGCAAGAAGACAGAATTCGTCACTGAGATCGACGAGGTCGATGTGATCCTGGATCCGGTCGCGGCTGACTATCTGGACGACAACCTCAAAGCACTCGCCACCGGCGGCCGACTCGTGATCATCGGCCTCTTGAGCGGCGTACGAGCCGAACTCGATCTGGCGAGAGTGCTCCGGGGCAGGATTCGCATCATTGGTTCGGTATTGCGGGCACGTAGTGTGGCCGAAAAGGCCGAGATTACCCGGATCTTCTTACAAGAGGCGTGGCCACTTTTTGCCCAGGGGCAGCTCGCTCCGGTCGTCGATTCGGTCTTTTCGATCAAAGAAGCGAATGAGGCTCACGCACTCATCCGCTCCAATCAAACTTTTGGTCAGGTCGTGCTCGAGATGCCCTGATTACTGTTTCTCGTTTCAACTTCTTTCGGGCCACGCGTTGATCGACCCTTCCGCCCTACCCGGCTGGTCTGTTAATGTGAGGAACCACGCATACTCGAGAAGGTTACACGCATGACTGGGCCTCGAAGACTCGGCGGGTACGAACTCGTCGACCGGCTCGCCGTCGGCGGCATGGCAGAAATCTACATCGCCAGGGCCCGAAGCATTCAGGGCTTCGAGAAAGAGTACGTCCTCAAATTGATTCATCCCAAGCATAGTGGGGACGACGAGTTCATGCGTATGCTCGTCGACGAAGCCAAACTCACTGCCCAACTCCAGCACATCAATATCGCCCAGGTCATCGATCTGGGTCGCCATGATGATAATTACTTCATCGTGATGGAGTATGTGCGAGGGAAGGACCTCTATCAGATTCTCAACCGCGCCTACGACGAAGATGTGCAGATTCCTCTCGAAGTCTGTGCCTTCATCGCTCGCGAGATAGCGGCCGGGCTACAGTATGCGCACACCACGAATGACACCTTCACCGGTCGCCCGTTGAATCTCGTTCATCGCGATATCTCACCGCAAAATATACTGGTCAGCTGGCTGGGTGAGGTGAAGATCGTAGACTTCGGTGTCGCGAAAGCGGCGTTGGCCGCACGGCCAGAGACGCAGGCGGGCGTCATCAAGGGCAAATTCCGGTATATGTCGCCCGAGCAGGCATGGGGCGAAAAGCTCGATGGCCGCAGCGACATCTTTTCGGCAGGCCTATGTCTCTATGAAATGGTCACGTCGAGCATGGCCTATGACGACGAGCCCGACATGCGGCAGATGCTCGTGCAGATGCGCGAAGCACGCTTCACCCCACCCAGTGAATTGCGTCCTGACGTCGATCCCGAGCTCGAAGCGATCATCATGAAGGCACTCAAGCGCCGTCGTCACGAGCGATTCGGGACGGCTGAAGAGTTCGAGTCGGCCCTCAACCAATACCTCGCGCAAAAGGCTCCGGGATTTACGCGGCGTATTGTGCGCTCGTTCTTTGCGCAGATCTACCCCGAAGAGATCCCCTACGATGCGCCTCCGGTCATTCGGGCCAAAAAACTCGACGTGATCACCGAACCGGTGGTCGTCGCCGATGATACCGGCAAAGAAACAAAACCGATGAATAAGACCGTCTCTGATGATGAATTGGGGCCCTCGGATCAGACCGTGCCGAATCAAATTCCTTCGATGAGCCCCGATTCGAGCTTCGAGGCCGAGGCCACCGAGCTCTGGTCCCACGCGAACGATACGGCAGAGACCGAACCTCTCTCTACGGCTTCGATGTCGGATGACGATATCCGCGCTATTTTGACCAGGGCTCACGGGCTCAATTCGAGCGGTGAGTTCAACACGACCGATGAGCGAAAGCCGGCCCAAAAGAATCCGCCTGCCCCCATTCCATCTGCCTGGATGCCCAAAGAAGTACCTGAGGCGCCGGCGGCACGAACAGAGTTTCGACCGGGGGCGACGGCACCACCGGGGTCTCAAGCGCCGAATTTTCAGCCGGCGCCGCAGTCGAATAGCCCGGATCCCCGGCAGATCCTGAAATCCATTCTCGAGGACGACGACAAAAAGAAGCTGGCCATCGCGGTCTCGGTCGTCTTCGCTGCGGTGCTCTTATTTGCGGTCTTTCTCGGACTGGCTATCTGAATCACATTCCGAAATCTTTCTTGGTCTCGAAGTCCGGCGCATCGGCGTCAAACGCGCCGGGTGAGTCGAGCGTGCCGACGAAGGTGCCGAGGTTTGAAAAAGCAAGGGCCTGGTGATTATACGCTGCTCCCTCTTTGTCCGAGAACACGTAGTGAACGTGCGAGACCGAACGTCCGTCGGGGAGCTCGCCCGCCCGCAGCGCTTTGGAATAGTGTTTGAGCTCTTCGGAGTCGACGAGCGTTTCGCCGTCGGCATCGCTTGCTACCCAGAGGGTTTCGGTCGACTTGTCGTATCGTTCTGTCATGGTGGTCCTCAAAAACGGAATGCAGTGACATCAACGCCATCTGCAGTCTACCCTATTCCAGCCCCTGGAGAACGGTAAACCATGAGCCGAACCCGACAAGAAGCCGAGGTCGCACTCGAGAATGCGCCTCGCCGACGATTCGCGAGCCTTCCAACCCCGGTTGAACGCCTGGATACACTTGCCGAAGAGCTCGGGATCGACCTCTGGGTTAAACGTGACGACCTCTCGGGGACAACCTACGGCGGTAATAAGACCCGCAAGCTCGAGTTCTTGCTGGCCGATGCGCTCGAACAAGGCCACGACGAGGTCTGGACCGTCGGTGCTATCGGTAGCAACCACGTGCTCGCGACCTGCCTGTGGGGAACCGAGCTGGGGCTCGAATGCGGGGCACTGCATTTTCCACAGCCCGTGACCGAGCACGTGCTGCACAACCTGCGCGCATTGAGCACGACCCATCCCAATTTGCATCTCATCGGGCACCGCGCTCAATTGCCGGTTGAGATGTTCAAGGTCAAGCTCAAAGAGTGGCTGAATACCAACCCCGGGGTGTATTACATTCCTGGCGGCGGGTCGTCGCCCGTCGGTGTACTCGGATACGTTGCGGCCGCCTTCGAACTCGTCGATCAATACGCGGAAATGGACGAGCCCTTGCCAGACGTCGTGGTGGTCGCCGCGGGCACGTGCGGTACATTCTCGGGCCTGCGACTGGGCTTTGAGCTGGCAGAAGTTCCGATCCGGGTCATCGGCGTGCGCGTTGTCGACAAGATCGTGGCAAACGTTCCCCTCGCAACCCACCTCGCGAACAGAACGGCCGCGCTCATGGAAGACTACGGTGCTGGTGAGCTGCCGCGGTTGAGGCATGCCGACATCGAGATTCTCGATGGGTTTCTGGGAGACGACTATGGTGTGCCGACAGCCTCGGGGCTGCGGGCGATCCAGAGAATGGAACGGGCCGATGGCCTTCACCTCGAGCCGACGTATACAGGCAAGGCGTTTGGGGCACTTCTCGATCGGGTCCGGGATTTCCGAGGACGGCGCGTGCTCTACTGGCACACATTGAGTAGTGCTGATCTGGGCGCGCGTATCGATGCTTCGAACGTCGCTCGAGACCTGCCAGACGAGTATATGGACTATTTCGAGGAGCTCGCTTGATACGACTGGTCTTTGTCTGCAGCGGAAATATCTGTCGGTCACCGATGGCGGCAGGACTTGCTGCTCACTACGCCCGGGAACGTGAGATCCCCGCGGCCATCATCTCGTGCGGTACCCTCGGCATCATCGGCCGCCCGGCGGCTAATCACGCCGTCACAGCGGCCGCCGAGATCGATATCGACATCTCGGACCACTATTCGCAGGGGGTGGCACCGGGACTGATTCGCATGGCGGATCATGCGTTCGTGATGGCTCCAGAGCATGAGCGAGCGCTGACCGAACTCGATCCAACCCTCGAACCGAGAATTGTGCGGACATGGGAGTGGGCAGATGAAAAACTGGCGCAGATCGATGACCCGGTCGGCCGTGACCTCGAGGCCTTCAGAGTATGTCGAGACCGACTGGAGAATTGTCTGACGAATTGGTTCAATGATCATCAGAGGAATGCATGAGCACCGCTCATGCGTTTTGCCATCGGTTCGAAAAGAGGAGTCTGATGGATTTCGTTCGTGATTATGCAGGGCATCTCGTTCTTTTCGCCGCGGCCGTAGCGCTCGGCCTGGTGGCGAGCCCCCTACCCGAGTTGATTGACCTTCCGCTTGGAGTTCTGGCGTTCGTGCCGGTCGCGCTCATCGTCTGCACTCGCCGACCGACGCTGGTTCGGGGTATGATGCTCGCGGGCCTTGCGGCTGGCGCAGGTCTTGTGGCCATGGGCCAGGGTTGGCATCTGGTGCTCCTCCCCGCAGCGATCGCGCTCTTCGCACTTGGCTCGGACCAACTCGAGCATCGGGGGCCTGACCCGATGGCGGTCGTTGCTCTCGGGCTGGTCACCGCGAGCTTCGTACCCGCCGCACAATATTACCAGTCGGTCCTCTCACTGCAGGGGCCGCACGACGTCGATATCTTTGCAATCTTCGGAAGCTCTCTCGCCGTGGCGCTCGTGATCTTATCGACACTGGCTCTGCTTTCTGGCCGATTCAGGGAGCGTAACCTGGACTCGCTATCAAGTGCATCAGGATCTCTATGGTTTCCAGCTCCGACCTCCGGGATCATTCCACTCGTGGTCGCCTTTTCGGTACTCAACGCGGCGACCGCATATTTCGGCGGTGGCACCACCGCAGCCAGCGCTCACCAGAGCATCGCCGAGGCGAGCATCACCACGAACGCGTTCTGGCCCGTGGTCAGATTTTCGGTGGTCTTCATCGCGTTTCTCATCTTTACAGCCATCTTCAATCCCTCTCGGGCCATGAAAGAAGGCTGGGGTCGGGCGCTCGAGGTATCTGGCGACGACCCCGACGAAGCCGACGCACTCCTGCACCGAGCACGACGGCGAGCCATGTGGGTCACGATCCTTTATCTGGTCGCGCTGACGGGAGTCTATGAATGGGCTGGAGAACTTGCAGCGGCGCTCGGTACGATCGCCGTCAGCTTCTTCACGGCCGTGGCCTATGACATCCGCTCCGAAATGAACTACCGCGAAGAGCAAGGATTCTATGTCACGATTTTCGAGCCGCGCGCGGTCTGGCAAGTCCCCCATGTCCGCGCCGCCCTCGAATCGGCTGGCATTCCAGTGTTCGTGAGGGGATGGGGGCTGCGCTCGATGTTGCGCATTCTCGGAACCTGGAGCGACCTCGAGGTCATGATTCCCGGAAAAGATCTCGACGAATCCGAACGCATCGTCCGCGCGCTCGGCTTAACTCCCGCCTACGATCATCGCGAAGATGAAATAGAAAGCGACGACGGTGAAAGCCAGCACGACGAAGAGGAAGAGCAGCAGTAGAGCCGTCTTGGATGTAGGGGAGTTCTGCCCTTTCGAGACTGACTGAGCATCGGGTAGCGGGTGCATTCGAGTTTGTTCGGATTCGAACTCTTCGACCTGAATCGAGTTTTGCGATTCGACGTGCGGTTCGGCCGCGACGAGCGGTGGCGCGATGGAATCTCCACGAATGCGATTCTGAGGCACTACGACCCTGGCACCGCGTGGGGAGCCTGCCTGCAGAGCTCGATCGATCATCAGGTCGCTCGTAGAGATATCGCCGTCCCACGCGGGATCGAGCACTTTCTTGAAAGCAGCGAGTGCCAGTTCACCCCGCGGAAAGCGCGCCTCGGGTTCTTTGGCGGTGCAAGCTCTCACGAACGCCTTCATGCCATCACTGACCGCCAGACCGGGTCGTGGACGAATCTCGGGTAGTTCTTCTTCCTGATGCATCCGCAGCATTTCCTGAGGAGTTCTCCCGGGGAAAGGAAGCTCCCCGGTGATCATCTCATAGAGGATACATCCGAATGCATAGATGTCGGAATGTGCACCGACGGCTTTGACGTCTCCCCGACACTGCTCGGGGGACATATACGCCGGAGTGCCGAAGAGCGTTCCCGCGACTGTCTTATCCGGCTCGAGGGGATTCAGCATCTTGGCAATCCCGAAGTCCACGACTTTGACGACGGGCTCTTCGGTCGAAAAGCGCAGCGAGAGGATGATGTTCTCGGGTTTGAGATCGCGATGAACGATCTGCAGCGCGTGCGCTTCACGCAGTGCGAGAAGCACCTGCTGCGTAATCTCCGAAATCGCGTTGAATTTCAGACCGCGGTTGATCGCCGTTCGCAGCGACATTCCCTGGACGTTCTCCATCGCGATGTAGAGAAACCGGCCTTCGTCAGCCACCCCGTAATCGTAGAGTGTTACGCAGTTCGGATGGTCGAGCTTGGCCAGAACCCTGGCTTCGGTTTCGAATCGATGCTCGGCCAGCTCGACCGCATCCTGCTCGGTCCCGGTAGGCATGACCTCGTGTTTCAGGTTTTCGGCATCGAAGATCTTGAGTGCGACGTCTCGATCTATCTTGAGTTGGCGAGCCTTGAACACCCTGGCCATCGAGCCACGGCCGAGCAATTGGTGCACGACGAATCGGCCCCCGACTGCGCGACCGAGCAGCGCCTCGTCCGAGTACGCCGAATAGTCTTCGTCCGGCACGGTGAAATAGCCGTCTCGGGTCGGGCACATTTGAAACGCCGCATCCGTGCGGGTCTTACAATGGGGGCAGATCGCCATCGAAACCTGTGATGAGATACCTCCCCTCAAGCGTACGTGAGCTTGCATAGAGCGGCAACACTGCGCCGCGCTCTTCGTCGTTTGACCCCTTTTCGGCGTGCGTGCTAGGCGTGGCCTGTGCCGCTTGTCTTCTAACGACGCGTGAGGTTAATGCATGAGTGAAATTTCCAAAATTACAGTAGTGGGTGCTGGCCAGATGGGGAACGGTATCGCCCAGGTCGCAGCGGTTGCGGGATATGACGTGATGATGTCGGATATCTCCGATGAGGCTCTCTCACGCGGTGTAGCGACGATTGAGAAGAGTCTTGGGAAGCTGGTCGCCAAAGAACGCATCTCAGAAGAATTGCGCGAGGCCGCCCTTTCTCGCATCGCGACGACCACGCAGCTCGAGGAAGCAGCCGAGGCTTGCGACCTGGCCATCGAGGCCGTCGTCGAGAATGTCGAGATCAAGAAATCGATCTTCGAGCGTCTCGATTCCTCTGCCCCTGACCACGCCATCCTCGCGTCGAATACATCGAGTATTTCGATCACCAAGATTGCGGGCTTTACGGACCGAGCCGAACAGGTCATCGGGATGCACTTCATGAATCCGGTGCCCATCATGAAATTGGTCGAACTCATCAATGGTCTCGCGACCAGCGACGAGACGTATGAAGCGGTGAGAGCTGCAGCCGAGAAGATGGGCAAGACGACAGTGCTCGCGCAGGATTACGCTGGGTTTATCGTCAACCGCATTTTGATGCCGATGATCAACGAAGCCTGCTATGCGCTCATGGAAGGCGTTGGCTCGGTCGAAGACATCGATGCAGCGATGAAACTGGGTACCAATCAGCCGATGGGGCCGCTGACTCTGGCCGATTTCATCGGACTGGATACCTGCCTCGCCATTATGCAAGTGCTCAATGATGACCTTGGGGACACGAAGTATCGCCCGTGTCCTCTCTTGAAGAAATATGTCGACGCGGGTTGGCTCGGACGAAAGAGCGGTCGCGGCTTTTATGATTACTCCTGAGGATGCCATGAGCTTCGAAAGATCTCTCGAAACTGTCGAATTGAGCGCTACACATGACGGACAGGTCGCTCGAATCACTGTAAATCGGCCTGACGCGTTGAATGCACTGAACGCGCAGGTGCTCGAAGACCTTCACACGGTTGCTC
>CAYFTY010000104.1:0-9343 GCA_964346045.1 uncultured Bradymonadales bacterium
GATAGTACTTTTTGTATGCTTCTTCTTCGATGAGCTCGTCGACCTCTCCCTCGAGTGCACCGAGTTCGACCAGCGATTGGGTGAGCCGGCGCACGGTGTTCTTCTGCAGATCATCGTAGCGAATGCCCGGACGCACGTCCGCGACCGTGGCGATCTGAGCGTCGAGTACCATCTGATAAACGCGCGCCTGAAGGTCGGTGAATTTGCCTGAGATAGGAAACGAACGGGTGATGTCGGCGGCATAGAAATGGTACTCGCAGCCTGCGTCGATCAGCACGACGTCCGAGTCTTTCATTCGAGTGCGATTCTCGGTGTAGTGCAAGATCGTGGCGTTATCTCCGGCTCCCACAATACTCGTATAGGCCGGATACTCCGCACCGTGCTCGCGAAAATGGCGCTCGATGATCGCCTGGAGCTCATATTCGAGCATTCCTTCTCTGCACTGCTTCATCGCTTCGATATGCGCTTCGGCTGTGATTTCGGCAGCACGCCGCATCAAATCGAGTTCGGCAGGGCTTTTCTGGACACGCAGTTCGTGAGCGATGTCTCGGATATCTGCGATACGCTTCGGCTGGGCCGGTGGTTTCCTGCGTGTCGAGCGCAGACGCGCCATCACACCAAAGATCAGGTCGTCGAACTTCGAATCTTCGCCGAACGTGAAATAGAGGGTCTGTCGGCCTCGGAGGTACTTTCCCAGTTCTTCGGCGAGGTCTGAGATCGGATACGCCGCGTCGGCTCCATAATGTTCGAGGGCGCCGTCGACTCCCGCGCGACGCCCATCCCACATTTCCTTTTCGGGATCTTTCTCACGCACGAAAAGCACGAACTCGCCGTCTTCATGACCGGGGGTAAATAATGCCACAGCCTCGGGCTCGCGAAAGCCCGTGAAATAGAGCATGTCACTCGATGGTCGATAGGCGTATGCCGTATCGTTCGAGCGTGTCCTCTCGGGCGTTGCGCGGATCACGGCGACGCCGTCTTTTCCGATGCGATCCATCAATCGCTGGCGTCGGTTTTCAAACTCGGACGGGTCGATATCGTACATCGTTATCCTCGAGTATTTTGGGCGCTCAACCTAAAGCAGCTTCTCGCAAATATCCACCGTAACATCGAATCGATGTTGGCCGGGCGGGCACTCTGGCGGTCTCACCGATTTTCGAAGTCCAAACGTTGAGAGTCGTCGAGCAAGTCACTATACTGCCTTCAGAGCATTCACTCGAAGTATGTGAGAGACCTATGGCCCTCAGTCCACGCACCCTCGTTAACAACCCGGCAGCCGCCGCCGTCGCAGCCGTTACCATTTTTGGCCTCACGGTGATGGCGACGTCCTTGAATAGCAAAGTTCAGGATTGCAAACGCTCGTCGGAGACCCCGTCGTACGTTTATGAAGTACCCTGCGCCTCGGTTGCAGACCAGTTGGGCGATCGTGCCACCTGGAGTGAACTCGAGTGGCTCACGTATGTCGCGTGTTTCGAGGCTCGCAACGATTCGCGCATGCTCGTGGGTGTGACCTCGGAAGCGCTGCTGCATTATCCGCAGAGCGAGACCTTCTGGAATATCAAAGCCTATCATCAGATGGTTCTGGGCGATTATCGTGCAGCCGGACACACCCTGCGCGCGGGCATGCGGATCATCGAGCCGACGACCGGAACGATGGAAAATAATCTCGCCTGGGCGAGTCTGTGGACGGGCGATATGACGAACGCCGAAATGCGCCTTCTCTACGCCTCTTCACTCGAGCGTGAGCCGCGCCTTTGCGAAACCCTGCACACGGGACTGATGGTCGAATACAAAATTGCCGCAGAGACCTCGAGCTACGAGCGCGCTGAGGCTCTGAAGCGCATCGAACGATTGCGCCAGCGTTACGAGCGATGCGACCGAAGATCGGTGTCCAGTCCATGGGATCTGATGGTCGAGCAGGCCGGCGCCGCGCTGGTCTTCGAAGGCTACGAAGACATGCTCTATGGCTCGCACCTCAACGAAGACACGCGTCTGCAGTTTCGGCAGCTCGAGCATCAGTGGACCCGTAGCTTTCCCGGGGCGTCGGTGGATGCGATGTGCTCCGAAGCCATTCCAGCGACGCTGGATATCGATTGCGAGCGAGAATTTCAGCGCCACGTTCTTCGGCGATAGCCTCTGAACCCACCCGCTTTTGACCCGGCCACATGGCCGGGTTTTCTTGTGCCGCGCCATTGCGTTTCGTCGATGTCGTGGCACACTCATCTACAATGTCTACGCGCCCCGGCATATCGAAGTCCCCGAGCCTGAACGAAGAATCGCCTGAGGCCTTCGTCGGGAAAGTGCTCGATTCGACCTATCGACTCGACGAGGTCTTGAGTACCGGCGGCATGGGGATCGTCTTCAGGGCGACGCAGCTTTCGGTTGTTCGACCGGTGGCGGTGAAGATCATCAAGCCGTCCCTCTCCACGAATAGTGACCTGATGACCCGGTTCATGCAGGAGATCGAGGTGATCGGCAAGCTCGCTCACCCCAACATCGTGCACATGATCGACAGCGGCCGCGACATGGCCGGTATTGCTTTCATCGCCATGGAGTTCGTCCACGGTCAGACATTTCGAGACGCGCTACGCCGGCATCAGCTCTCGCTTCTCGAGATACTCCACGTCTTCGTTCAGGTCTGCGACGCGCTCATCGAAGCGCACCACCTCGAGATCATCCATCGCGATCTGAAATTCGAAAACATCATGATCTGTCGACATCAGGACAACCGCATTCACGTGAAGGTGCTCGACTTTGGTGTCGCAAAACAGCTCAGCAGCGGCGAGCACGTGACGCGTCAGGGCGAGGTGCCAGGGACGCCGGGTATCATCGCTCCCGAACTCGTCGACGGGCAGAAACCAAGCGGCCAGAGCGATCTCTACAGTCTCGGCGTGCTGCTCTTTACCGCGCTCACGGGGCGGGCCCCGTTTGCGGGTCAGAATGACTTCGAAATCATGCGGGCCCACAAGATTCAGGATGTGCCCAATCTCTATGAACTCGTTGGCGATCGCGTGCCTGAGGTGATCATTGAACTGGCGTACGAGCTGATGGAGAAAGACCCGGCGATGCGATCCGATTCGGCGGCCGACGTCCGGGATCGCCTCGAACGCATCATCCGTCGACTCGAGCGTCAGATGATGGATCATCCGCGCTATGTGCCGCCCCCGCAGGAAGGTCTGCGGCCGCTGCATGCTCCCACCATCGAGAGTGGGCGCTCTCAGGAATTCATGGCCGAACGCGAAGGCTCAGCACAAGAAAGCATCGACGAAGCCAAGGTAGCTCCCGCCTCGGTCGTAGGATTTCTGATTGCCCTGGTAATCATTCTCTCACTCGTCGTGATCTACCTTCTGTTCAAGCAGCACGTCGGCTGAGGCAAGTCGCTCGACTTCATGTCCACTCGGCACACTCTCGGGGACGATCATCTCGAGCTTGTCGGGGCGAGCCGATGGACTCGTCAAACTCTTCAGAAACGCCACGAGCTGACCGACCTCCTGGTCGTCGAGCGAGGGCGGCGAGGCCATCCTCGAATCGAGGGTCGCAAAGACCTCGTCGATGACCTCGGGAGAATTATGCACCAGACCCTCGAGCTCGGGCGGCAGTTCTGAGGCATCGTAATTTTCGTAGTGTTCACGCGGCGTCAGGTGATGACGAACGGCCTCCTCGAGCGTGTCGTACGCACCATTGTGCATGTAGGGGGCGGTGAGCTCGACATTTCTCAGCGGTGGCGTGCGGAACGCAAAGCGGTCGCTTTCTTTGCCTGTCTCGGCGCCTCGGCCGATATCGAGGGGAGCCGCATTACCGGTTCCGGGACCAATCTGAGGAACGCCGATATTATGAGTGATCTGGTCGGTGAGCAGGCGGCCGCCGTGGCATGCCGAGCACTGAGCCTTTCCAAAGAAGAGCTCTGCGCCGGCGAGTGCGTCGGCTGAGAGCGCGTCGTCCTCGCCCTGCATATAACGATCGAAGTCGCTATCCGTCAGATGGAACGCGTCGGATTGAAAAGCTGCCATCGCACGTGCCGCGTGAACGAATGCGATCTCTGCTTCGGGCACGTCGGGAAATGCCCTGGCAAAAAGCTCTCGGTAGCCCTCGAACTTCATGATTCGATCCATCAGCGCCGACCAGATTTTACGCGGTTGGCTCCCGATAATTTTTGCAATTTCATTGGGTTTGCCGTCGATCGTTTCATCGTGAAACGCACCTCGCATTTCGTCGCGGGCGGTCACCGGGAACATGGCCTGCGCGGCGAACATCGTGCGGGCGTCGCGGGGCAGGTAGCCGCCGGCGGGCGACGTGATCACCCCCGTCTCGGTCGCTTCGATGCGATTATCCCAGAACATCGTGCGAAATCCGGGATCGGCCCGGTTAAATAGATCGGGAGCGTTTCTGGGGATGATGTCTCGGTTCTCACCGAGCTTTCGTTTGGGGCCGAGTCCACTGCCACCAGTGCCGACTCCGAGTCGTTTTCCATCGATCGTCGCCAGGGAAGGGTGATGACAGGTCGCGCACGAAACGTCTCGATTGCCGCTCAGTTCTTTGTCGAAAAAGAGAGCCCGGCCTAGCGTCACTAATGCTTCGGGTTGTTGATCGATGGGCTCGAGTGCCTCGGCGCCCGCGGCCACCAGCGCATCTCGCGCCGAAAGAGATTCGGGCTCTTCGCGCGAGGGGGCCTTTGACTCGGATTTGCATCCGCCGAACAGGGAAAGTACCACCACGAGCGTGACGATCGGCGTCTTCGTGTGCATATTCAGAGTCCAAGAGGCGCGGTCCAGTTCGGAAAGAGAATGCTAATAACTGTCGCAACATTCAACAATCCACTCGAAGCCCATATTATTTGCGGTCGTCTCGAGTCGGAGGGCATCGAGTGCTTTCTGGCTGATGAGAATATCGTGCAGGCCAACTGGCTCTACGCCAACGCGGTTGGCGGCGTGAAGATCCGGGTGCGAAGAGAAGATGCCGCCGCCGCCCATCACATTGTTGAAGGAGTGATGGGCGAAGACGGCACCGATGGTAGCGTCTCTGAGACAGATCCAGACGCTGCAGCGTGCCCGCAATGTGCGAGCGCAAACGTGAGTTATCAGAAGTACCACAAGCGTTTCGCGTTCGCGTCGTGGCTATTTCTGGGCTTTCCACTGCCCTGGCGTCGCAACCGCTGGGTCTGTGACGACTGTGGTCATGAATTCAAGGAGTAATTGAGGGCGGGTCACTTGCTGGAAATGACTCATCCGAGGCCTCATCGATACGCTCCTCGCGTGATACGGGGTGTTCGACCACCGGCCAGATATCGGCAGAGATCCCGAGATTGGCATGCAAGACCGCGCCAAACTTCTCGAGAGGCGCGATATCGGTCGCTTTGACGACGTGAATCGCGTCGAATTCTCCACGTATCTCGTATTCGCTGATCCATTCGATTCCCAGGTCGTGCTCGCGAGCGAGCGGTTGGACCTTTGCGTGAGAGTGGTCTTTGTCTTTGATCGCGATGATGAATGTCTTCATTCGAATCTCCTGTCTGAGTTTGGAGTCAATATAATCGCGGGTCTGCGAAGTCCAAGCTGAAACTCTGCCGTCGTGTGTCGCATCCCAAAACGGGTCCGCGAAGATCGCGCGGCCTGACAAATCATCTCGCGTGGAATAAACTCCATCTACGTGGCTGTTTGCTCCACGTGATAGTCCACCCGAGGAGGGTCGGCTCCCGCAGTTTTAACAATTAACTCCAAAGGTCGAATCTATGGCACTCAGTCCACGTAGTCTTATCAAAAGCCCAATGGTCTTAATCGCGGTGACCATTTCGCTTGGCATGGCAGCCGCAGGTCTTTTCGCATTCTTCGCATTCAGTGGCGCATGCGCGAAAGACAAACGTGTCGTGCGTGTCGTTCAAAAAGTTGATGTCTGCCAGCAGCGTATGCAAGACATTGAAGAAACCAATTGGACCGAGGCACAGCACGTCAAACTGGCGCAGTGCTACACCGAACGGGCCGACTGGAAGCGAGGAGCGCAGGCAGCCGACCGCGGCATCGCGTTCTATCCAAACTCGGAAGTTCTCTTCAACGTCAAGGCTTACAACCAGATTCAGAGCCGCGACTACGAAGAAGCAGTGAGCACGCTGCGCGAGGGGCTGCAACGCATGAAGCCAGTTTCGAGCATCATGGAAAACAATCTCGCGTGGGCGGGTCTGTGGGCGCCGCGTTCCGTGAGTATCGAAGAGTCACGAATCCTCTACCGCCGCGCGCTCGTGAAAAGCCCGAACAGCTGCGAGACCCTGCATACCGGTCTCTGGGTTGAGTACGCGGTTGCGCTCAAGGGCCAGGATGGTGTTCGTGACGCCGCAGTGTCAGAGTATCATAAGCTTCGACAGCGATATGACGGATGTGAGCGCCGACTTGCCAACAACGACCGCGATACCGTGCATGAGGTGCTCGGTGCCGGCGTTCTCGATCTCGAGATGGCGCGTCTGAGCCCAAGCACGAATAACAACCGACCCGCCTGGGGCCAGAAGCACAACGGCTGGAAGCTCATCAAGTCTTCCCTGAACCGCGCTTCGGCCGCCAATGCGGGTACCACTGCCGAGATGTGTGAGATGGCTACGCCGGTCGCGCAGGCCCATCACGCATGCGAGCGCGTTGTCAAGCGACTCAACAAGTGCAACAAGAAGCGCTGATTCGATGATTGTCGTCGGCCCCGGTGGTCGAACGACATGACGCAGGCGGCGAGGCTGAGGCCTCGCCGTTTCGCGTTTCTTGGGCCTCGCGCAGCGATGTATGGGGTCAAGATCCCCCTCTTGGGTGAGTTCTGTGGCACTCGCACCACAGATTTTGGCTCTCAGACCCTCGAAGTAGTCTGATGTGCGATGGCATGCCACTTGCTCTTACATCTGGTGACACCCGAGAGCACCGGAGTTCGAGATGGCCACGCGACCGAAACAAGACCTCAGAGCCACAACACGACATGTGATCGAAGCATCCAGGGAGATCGTCTTCGACCATCTCTTTCTGACCAAGACCTTGATGCATGCGATTCGCAATAATTTGCCAGTCGAACTTGCCGCTGCGCAGATTGATCCGATCGACGAGCCGGCCCTCGAAAAGGACGATTCGATCGAGGTGATTTCGACCGTGGCTGCAGATCTTTCATGCATTGAGACCGGTCACGAGGCGATGCGACGCCCGCATGTAGCTCTCGTCTCGATGTTTGTACTGGCGGCGTTGCTTGTCGCAGGTTTTGTTGCCTATGCGCTTACGATAGAGGCTGAAAAGGCCGAGGCGACCTCGAAAGCCTCTTCGGGAGTGCACGCAGCTCTGGCGATCGATCTCGATACGCCCGAAGCTGCGCTGGACATCGCTCAGAAGCGATGGGATCGCGGCGATGCCGCGGGTGCTATTGTGGTGCTCGAGCCCCTCTGGGAGCGACGCGTACAAACCTCGGTCACAGCTCCGCTCATGGCTCGCGCACACCTGGCCGCTGGCGACTTCGAAGAGAGTCGAGCCGTCGCTCGTTCGGTGCTGGCTGAAGATCCTGATAACGATTCGATGCGTGAGATCTTCAATCAGGCGATCATCTCGGATCCCGCATTCGAGGCCCGCTGGGTCGAGCTTTCGCTCGATGATTTCGACCGCGTCGAAAGCTCGGCAGATGGACGCTTTGTCATCGAACGCGACGGCGCGAGCTTCGAGTTGATCGTGTCGACCGCAGAGCGTCCGGACGATTGGGAAGACCCGATCGCGGCATGGCGCCTCTGCATGGCCATCGACTGCGTGTTCGGACTCTCCCGCGCAGTCCCGGCGCGCGTCGACCTTCAGAGTCTCGCGCTCCATGCTTCATTCGAATCTGATCAGAGCGAGTTTGTCGTCGATGACGACGGCTGGGTGCGAGCTTCGCTGGTGGATGCAAGTGCACGCAACTTCGTGCGATTTCCGATCGAACGGACTCGCGAGTGGCGAGCTCTTCTCGATGCATCGAGCCAACTCGAAGACCGTCCGGCGACCGAGGTGCTGGCAGAGTGGAAGAAAAGCGAAAAGAAACTCTGGAAGCATTTCGAGCCCGAGATGCGCGAGCTCGGTAGTGTCTCTCTTTCTCGGCAACTCTCTTCGATGCTCGTATTCGACTATCTGGCCAATAACTGGAATCGCTTTCACTGGCGTGACCACGGCCGCGCCATGCGGATCAAGGATGGAGAGCTCTGGGCCATGGGACACGCCGGGGCCTTCAAGACACGCAGCTCCAAGCGCGTGTCAGGCCGGTTTGGCTGGACCGAGCGTCTCGGGCAAAACGACGTAGCGGCGGCCGCAGCCCTCGACCTCGACCGCGTCGGAGGTCAGATCTTCGTCGGTGGGACTCGAGTCAGTCTCGAGAAGCTCAAGACGATGAAACGACAGCAGCGGAGGTTGGTCGAGCGGGTCGAGAGGCTCGAGGAGCGTTGGGGCAGCGAGCGCGTCTTCGCGTTCAGGTCGCGCTGATCAAACCGGCAGTCCAAAATGGCGCGCGAATTCGATGAGCGCTACGCATGGCGCACGGAAGGTCTCGGGGGTTCCCACATTGAAAAGGATGCCGTCGATATGATCTTCGACTTCGATGACCCGCTCGACGGATTGCCGGGGGTCTAAGGTGAGCATGTGCACATCGCCCGAGTCGCGCCTCCTACCGATGCTGCGGGCGAACGCGGTCAGTCTTCGAAAATCGGTGAAAGCAAGCAGCCAATTCTGACCGTCGATCTCGGTGACCAGTGGGTTCGAAGGCCCCTCTTCTTCCTGGGCCGGTAGGTAGTACCAGGCCTGCAACTTGAAGACCGCCTCCCAGAGTGCGCGGATATTCTCTTGAGTGGGATTTTCTTTGGCGATCGCCACGTGGTCTTTGATTTCTAACATGTTGCGGTGGTGCTGCATTCTGATTATGGTGCGCCGCCCTCCGGGGCGGTGAGAATCTTAGATGTTTTGAATGCGCGGCGCTATGAAGATTGCCGAACGGCTCGTGAATGGATTGCTCGAGAGAGCAAAATTGGTGGTGCTCGCGGCCGTCACGCTGACGGCGATCTCGGCACTCGTTGCGTCGACGCTCTCGCTCGAGTCAGATCTCGAAAGGCTGTTGCCCGACTCGGCTCCGAGCGTTCAGGGCATGGACGCTCTCCAGACGGCCTACGGCCCGATCGGCCGGCTCACGTTGGTGCTCGACGGCTCAGGCGAAGACGAGCTGCGCGAACTCGCCAGACAACTCGGGGACGAGGTTCGTTCGGTGCCGGGTGTCGCTCGGACCGAATACCGAAAACCGCGAGATTTTTTCGAGCGATACCGCCTTCTCTATGTTGATCTCGAGGATCTCGAGCAGATTCGCGACCGGATTACCGAAAGGC
>CAYFTY010000105.1:0-9322 GCA_964346045.1 uncultured Bradymonadales bacterium
GGGCGTTCTCTTTCGAGACGAGAGCTCTTTATTGGCATCGAGATACTTTTCGCGCCATCTCTTATTTTCGGTGAAAAGCCAGACCGCTATGAGAGCGAATACCAGCGCAGCAATGCCTAGGATACCAGTCATCGGATGTCCTGATGTTCATCTGCCCGTCATCGGGCAGTCGGTAGAGGGTCGATTTTTGGTGCGCAGAGTCCCGGAAAAATTGGAGTCGCCCACACGAGTCGCCTAAGTAGCACCGGGCGCCGCGTAGCGCAAGACGCTGCGCGCACGCCAGCGCGACGCTGAATTACTTCAGCAGGTCCCAGCAGAGTCTGGGTTTGGAGAGGGGAGGCATCACCTGGTCGACGGCAGCGGCCGTCTTGAGCAAGTCGACGTCGCTCCACGCAGATGCCATGAGGTGCAAACCGACGGGGAGATTCTGCGCGCCGGCGCCGCATGGGATGCTGACGCAGGGAAATCCAGTGAGCGTTCCGGCAAAAGTATATCGAGCCACGTTGGCGTTGACTTCGGTGTCGACGACCGCCTGTCCTTCTTTCGTCGCGTCGAATCGAGGCGCAACCGACGCGAGCGTCGGGTTCAAAAAGGCATCGTACTCCTCGCAGATTTCACCGAATTCGCGGCGGATCAGGGTGCGAACACGCTGGGCATTCAGGTATTCGACGGCGCTCACCTTTTCGCCGACGGCCAGGAGGAGCCGCGTATCGAGATTATATTTGTCGCGATGGTGCACGAGCCATTCGCGCTGGGTCGCGGCGGCTTCGGCGCAGAAGGTAACGTAGCCGACCTTTTTCGTTTCGAGCGCCCATTCGAGATCGACGGCTTCGACCGTCGCTCCGTGATCTCGAAGCGCGTCGAGTGCCAGATGAAATTCCTGACGCACATCGTCTTCGGCGTCGTCGGCGAAATCGGGGCACCACGCAAATTTCAAAGAATCGAGATCAGGCACGCGGTAGGTGACTCCCAGCTCAGATGCATTCGGCGAGCCGAGCGTTGCCTCGTCTGCGGGATCGCGACCGGCCGTGGCGTCATAAAACGCGCCCAGGTCATCGATGCTCGCCCCGAGCGGCCCCAGATGATCGAGCGACCAGCTCAAAAGTGCTCCGCCTGTCGTGGGGATGCGGCCGTAGGTCGGCTTCAGACCGTAGATGCCACAGATCGCAGCAGGCATGCGGATCGAGCCTCCCGCGTCGCTTCCGAGCGCGACCGGACACAAACCCGCGGCCACTGCTGCTGCCGAGCCGCTCGATGAGCCTCCGGTGAGTCGCGACGGATCGTGCGGATTGCGCGGCGTCGGATAATGGGGATTCAGGCCGGTTCCGCCCATGCCGATCTCGGTCATATGAGTTTTGCCGACAAAGACCGCACCCGCCTCGCGCAGACGCGCCACTGCGGTGGCATCGACGGTGGCGAGTTCGCGACCGCGAAATAGGGTGCCCGCGCGCGTTCGGCAGTCGATGATGTCGAATTCGTCTTTGATGGCGACCGGCACTCCGTCGAGTGGTCCGAGGGTCTTTCCCTGCCGATATCGCCTGGTGGCAGCCTCGGCCATCTCGAGCGCGGCTTCCCGATGCCACTCGATGAATGCATTCAACGAACCCTCGCGGGTGGTCTTGTCAATCGTATCGAGTACCGCACGCACGACAGCGGTGGGGGTTTTATCCCCCGATTCGTAAGCCTCGACGTAATCGCGGCTGGTCGGACGTAGAAACATCGTTCAGTCCTCTGGGGGATGTACGGGAAGCGCTGCCGGCGGAGGATCTTCGCTGCGCAGGTCGAGCTGCATCAGTGTGTCCAGCTCGAGATCGGCAAAGAGCTGCTTTTTGACGGTCGAGGCGGTCAGACGCGACTCAGCCGCTTTGACTGCGGCTTTGAGCGCCAGACCCTCGAGAACGATTTCATCTTTTTTGGCCATGTCTACCCCTCGTGAAGCCCAAGGGTAGATCGCCACGTTCGGCCACGCCAGCCTGCATGCTGCGCTTCACCCTGCTTCGTTCACGCGTCGCAACCACACGAGCGCCTCGACGTTTCCGGCGGGCCCGTGCACCGGGCAATCGATGACGTCGACGCACTCGAGACCGAGCCGGCCTGCCGCTTTGACCACATCGTCGATCGCCTCCTGACGATATTCTTCCTGGCGTACGACACCGCCCTTTCCGACCTTGTCACGCCCGACCTCGAATTGGGGTTTCACCAGTGCGATCACATCCGCATCTGGCTTCAAGAAATTCAGCGTGTTGGGCAGGACCTTCTCGAGCGAGATGAACGAGCAGTCGATCACGGCCAGATCGCAGTCTTCGGGCACCTGGTCTCTTTCCATGTGGCGAATATTCTGTCGTTCGATCACGACGACACGCTCGTCGCTTCGCAGCTTCCACGCAAGCTGCCCGTAACCCACGTCGACGGCGTACACCCTCGTGGCTCGGTGCTGCAGGACGCAGTCGGTAAATCCCCCGGTCGAGGCACCGACGTCGATCACGACGAAACCCTCGCAATCGTAGTCGAACGCCTCGAGCGCGGCTTCGAGCTTGAGTCCACCGCGAGATGCATAGGGATTGGTGTCGCCCCGAATCTCGATGGCGACCTCGGGCTCGATTTTGGTGCCGGCCTTGTCTTCTCGCACACCATCAACAAAGACCTGCCCGGCCATGATCAGCGCCTTCGCCTTCGAACGTGACTCGACGAGGTCTCGTTCGAGCATCAAAAGGTCCAGTCTTTCTTTCTTCTTGGCCATGATTGGGGTCTTTCGATGGAATCGTTATACTGCAAGCTCAACGAGCAGAGACGATGAGCTTACGACTTCGCCCAAGATTCTCGATCCGGGTCGATGCCACGCCCGACGCGATCATGCAACGTCTTACGACGGCGCTGCAAGAAGACGGCACCATGATTCGTGGTGAGCCGCTGAGCCACCAGTACGAGCTCTTCATGCGCGCCGAGCACAGACACTTCTGGTCGCCCTTTCTCAACATCCTGCTCTTCGAAGAGGGCGACGAGACCCTGATCACCGGGCAATTCGGGCCGAACGTCAATGTCTGGACGCTCTTTCTCGCGGGGTACGCCGTGCTCGGGCTGACCGGATCGGTCGGGCTCGTGGTCGGCTGGTCTCAATACACCATCGGACAGGAGGCGACAGGGCTCGCGCTCACCGTCGCCTGTCTCGGGCTGAGCTTTGTGCTCTACGTGGCGGGCAAAATCGGAGAGCGCCTCGCCGGGCCGCAGATCGAGACGCTTCTGTTCTTTGCTCGAAAGGCGCTGGGCGTCGATATCGAGCTCGATTGAATCTCGAGTTCTGGCGACCTGCCGAGCCTCCTTGCACCCACGAAAAAAGGCGACCCAAAGGTCGCCTTTTTTCGATTCTTCAAAGACTCGTCTTAGTTGACACGGTCCTTGAGCGTCGGCGACGGCTTGAACGACACCGTGTACGAAGCCGGAATCTGGATCGGCTCACCGGTGCGAGGATTGCGACCCTCACGTGCTTTGCGGTGCTTGACGGTGAAGGTTCCGAACTTGGGGTACGAGAAACGCTTCTCGTGGTCGATGGCGCCCGAGATCACGTCGAACGTGATGTTGAGAATTTCGCCGGTAGCTTTCTTGGTAAGCTCGATTCCAGCGTCGTCGCATCGTCCGTGAATTGCATCGATAAGTTCTGACTTGGTCATTTGAATGCCCTCTGATCAGTGGTGGTGGTGAAGGTAAATTCCTACATGGAAACCTCGGAGAACGGCATGTTCTCTTCGGATCCGCTACTACTGCTTGAAAACGAGCTGGATTTAAATCCGAGGCGTACCCCTTGTCAAGCCACAAAGAATCACTTTTTTCGCTTTTTCCCGCGAAATCACACGAAGAGCGCCGTTTCGACTACCGTTTGGCGCAGAACCGGTGATCGAGCCGATGTGCCATCCTTTCCTGCAAGTCACTGATTTATATCAATTATTTCCTTTGCGGCATGTGGATCTGCGATCGCTCGCCCTCGTTCTTCGGCAAAGTGCACAACTTTTTGCACAAGTTCCCATGAACCCTTCGCGAGAACGCCTTTTTCGACATAAATATTGTCTTCGAGCCCGACTCTGACGTGTCCACCCATCTCAACAGCCCGGTATGCAAGGGGCAATTCGTGCCTTCCAACCCCCGCGACCGACCACGTCGAGCCCTCGGGAATCATCGAAACGAGGAAGTCCAGATTCTCGGGGCGGCCGCCCATACCTCCGGGCACACCGAGCACAAAATCGAAGTGGATCGGCTCTTCGAGAAGTCCTTCTCGCACGAGACGCATCGCGGTATCGACCATCCCGGTATCGAAAATCTCGACCTCGGGACGAATCCCGTACTTTTGCAGACGCGCCGCAATCTCACGGATCATCGGCATCGAGTTCATGAAGACCTCGTCGCCGAAATTGACGGTACCGGTCGTCAGCGTGGCCATGTCGGGCTTCAAATCGAGCGCTTCGATACGCTCATCGACGCTCATGCCGACGGCACCACCGGTCGAGAATTGCACCAGGATGTCGGTGCGCTCGCGAATCTTGTCGAGGATGGCCTCGAAGGTCTCGCGGTCTTGCGTGGGCGTTCCGTCCTCGAGACGCCCGTGCACATGCACCATCGACGCACCGGCCTCGCGACATTTGACCGCCTCTTCGGCGATCTCGTCGGGCGTGTAGGGAACGTAGGGCGTGTCCTCTCGCATGACTTCTGCGCCATCGACCGCCGCTGTGATGATAAGGGGTTTCATAAACTACCTCTGGAGCGCCGACGTCCCCGTCAGCAAACGCGCCGACGTGGCCCGAGGCCGGCTTGCTGGCCAGTGAAATACCTCTGGGGTGCCTCGTCGGCCAAAAGCGCTACTTACTACGTTGCAATTCTTTTGGAACCACGCACGTGCCACTCGCGCGGCACACGACGATAGGCTCGTCGAGCACCTCGGCCTGGCTTGGAACCTCGGCATCTTCGATGAGCCGAATCACCTTGCGCGCCTCGAACTCCATCTTGCGGCTGGTGTTGCCAACGTGAGTGATGCGGCCCACCGCCTCGATATAGTCCCCGGCAACGACCGGAGCGAGGAACTCGACCTCATCGTAGGCGCGAAAGAGTCCTTCGTCGCCGTCGTGACGAATCAAGAGCTCGGTCGCGACATCACCGAATAGATTCAACATATAGGCGCCATCGACCAGGTTTCCGGCGTAATGCGCCTGCTCCATGCCAATTCGAATGCGAATCTTGGCTTCCATCGTGCCTCCTCGGGTCCGTGGAGGCGGAACGTATCAAAGATATTTCGCGAGTTCGAGGCGGTCCAGAACTCAGCTCTCGACCTTCTAGACTATGCGCGGAACGTGTCCCTCCTGCACGCTTCGCGGGCGTCTTCCCACGGGAGTGCTTCGGGCTCTTGGGGCGAAGGGACCGACATTCGACCCTGGTCAGTTTCACGCGGCTGAGCCGCGTCCAACAAAAAAGCCCGCCAGCACGAGGCTAGCGGGCTTTTTGAGACGAGTTCAACTCAGATCAGTTAGGGAAGCCGTTGCTGAGCTGGTTGATGCCGATGATCTCGCCGCTCGGCCATTTGATGCCGGCTGCGCGCCAGAACTGCCCGGCGCCTGCGAGATAACGATCGGGGTATTCATACTTCTGAACACCGTTGATAAAGATACGCAGGGTTGCGTAGCTCGGTCCGAGACCATTGTCGGCGTAGTAGTGCACACCAACTGCGTAGATGAGGCCGGTCTCGGGACTGTTGTGGTTGACGTTCTCAGGACCTGCACCATCACGATCGTCGATGTCCAGGCTGGGGTCATCGTCGGGACCAGATGCGCCCCAGTCGGCGGTCGGATTGCGCCAGTAGATATCGTACTGACCCCGGTTCCAGTTGCCGTTCGGGTGCAGATAGTGGAGGTCGACGTCGGTGCCGACACCGTCGGTCTGGTCAGCATCACGCGGCGTATCCCAGACGAGCTGGACGTGAATGTCCTCGTCAGGAACGGCCTGGATGACGACCTGCTTGGTCTCCTCGTCGTTGCAGCTCGCGAGCCCCTCATTATCGTAGACGACGAGTTCGATCACGTAGGTTCCTGCAAGGTCGAGGAAGAGGTCTGGCTCGGACGAGGTATTGCTCGGCTCGAGACGAGCCGTCGAGTTGGGGGGACGACTGATGATCGTCCACTCATATGCATCCACAGTGCCGTTCGTGTCGGTCGAGCTTGTTCCACGCAGCTCGATTCGCTTGAGCGGGATGGTTCGGATCATCTGCTGATATCGCGATGTGTCCTGAACACGGGCCTCGGCGAATGCCTGCGGGCAGACGTTATTCGTACCTTTTCCGACGATGGGAATCTCGAGATTCCGCTTGGCCGGGTCATCGCTCTGAACATTGAGCATCCCGTTCGAGACCGAGAGATCTTCGGGCGTGTAGGTGAGCACGAAGTTGGCCGTGTTGTCCGGTGGAATGATTGCATCTTCGGCTGGAAGACCGGTCGGAAGCGATCCTTCTTTGACTGCGAAGACTCCGCCGCCGTCGTCCGTAACCTCGATGTTGCTGATGGTGAGGTCACTGGTTGGGCTGCAGTTCTCGACGGTGATCGTCTTATTGTTGGCGAATCCGATTCCGCCCTCGCCGAAGTTGATCTCGTCTTCCTGGCTGAGCTTGATGCACGGAGCACCGCTGTTGCCCTGAAGCTCGACGGTGTACTGCGAGTTATCGGGATCATTCGTGAAGAAGATCAGGTCGGCCGTCGAAGGCTCGTTATCGATCGGGTTAAAGTAGATGCGCACAGGAAATTGTCCGTCGGGAGCAAGAGTGCGCGGCCACTGATCCGTATCATCAGCCGGGTCGGCCAGCGGGTCGTCACTGGTCGGGAAGCTGACTTTGAAGTCGTTTCCAACCACGACGACGTCGTTGATCTCGAGTGGCGACTCACCGATGTTCTGTACCTGCGAGATCTGCCAGTTCTTGTCACGCGTTTCGTCGGTGACCGGCGGCACACGCGAAAAGGAAACAGGCGTCTGCGAGAAAATCCGCGGCGCGAGGTCGGCCGAACTGATCGGGATCCTCAGCGTCCGCTGCGTCGGGTCGTTGCTCTCGATGATGATGGCGCCCTCGTCCGGCGAGCTATCGAGCGGCGTGTACACGACATCGAGGTCGATGAAGCCATCGGTCTCGAGACTTGCGCTATCCTGCCAGAGCTCACCGCGCTGGAATTCGACTCCACCCTCATCGCTGTCGGTATCTTCGACCAGTCGAATCGAGCTGATGCGCAGTGTGCCGTCACCGACGTTCGAAATACGCACGCCTTCGGTGACGGGCATACCCTGTGCGGTCGCGGCAAAGTCGATCGACGGGCTGTCGGTCTGGATACGTGCAGTAACGGCACCCACGATGCTGCCGTCACCATTACCCTTGTCGTCGGCGTCGCTGCCGCACGCCATCAATGACGTCGCCAGCACGCCCAACAAGGCGATCTGTCCAATCTTGGAAATTACTTCTTTCATTTTGCCTCTTTCACTCGTCTCAAATTTTTGAAGGCGGAACCTTGAGCCGCCGAACTATAGAAACCTGCGAAACTACAGTCAACTACATCATCGCACCACCAGGCACATGGTGTTTTTCGGTGCGATGAGTAGTCGTTTGCGAAACCGCAGATTCGGCTTCCTCAGGTATTACGAGCGTGGTCGGCGCTCTGGTAAATTTTTTTGAAATTCTCGAAAATGCTCACCAGAAACCGGCGATCCTCTCCTTGTCGCCAACGACGTGAAGCGCTAGCCTCCCGCCCCTCGCAGGCAGGAGATACGCCATGTCGGTCAAGATCGTCTTTCTCGGAACAGGGAGCGGAAAGCCCACACCTCATCGAGGGGTTTCGTCTGTCTGCCTTTTTCGAAACGGCGAGCTCTATATGTTCGATTGCGGTGAAGGCACCCAGACGCAGCTCGCGCGATCCTCACTCAAGCCGGGCCGGCTCGAAGCCATCTTCCTCACGCATTTTCATGGTGATCACGTCAACGGACTGCCCGGATTTCTGGGAAGCCTCACCCTGAATCAGCGCAAGGCCGCACTCGATATCATCGGTCCAGTCGGACTTCGCAAATGGTTCAAGACACTGCGCGATCTCAGCATTCTCTGGCCGGGCTTCAAGATCCGCACCTTTGAGATCGACGAATCGGGGATCGTCCTTCGCGGCGACGATTTTCGCGTCGAGACGCGGCCATTGCGGCACCGACTCGATACATGGGGCTATGCTTTCATCGAAGACGATCGTCCCGGACGGTTCGATGTCGACAAGGCCAGAGCATTGGGCGTTCCGGCAGGTCCGCTCTTTGGAAGGCTTCAGAATGGAGAGTCGGTCACGCTCGAGAACGGAGAGACCATCGACCCCGACCAGGTGCTTGGTCCGACGCGGCCCGGATTGAAGATCGTCTATTGTACCGACACGAGCCCGTGTGATTCGGCGGTCGAGCTTGCTAAGGGTGCCGACCTGTTGATTCACGAGGCGACGTATCCCGGTGGCGAAGAAAAGCTTGCGCATCAACGGGGACACTCGACCGCGACCGATGCCGCTCACTGCGCGCACGCCGCGAATGCGAAGCAGCTCGTGCTCACTCACATATCCCAGAAGTATCCGCGCGCGGATCTTTTCGTCGACCAGGCACGCGAGATCTTCGCTAATACACTGGCTGCCCACGATTTATTTGAATTGGAATTGGATCATGTCTAGTGATAGGAAGAAGAAATTCGCACTTTTTGCGAAATTTTTTGTATCAATGTGCATCCAAGATGTTGCCAGGCACATTTAACAGATCATTTTGAGGCTAAACTCAAGGAGTTGAACATGATTCATTTCGAACGAAGCAAGTGGAAGGCGGTACTAGCCGCTGCGCTTTTAATTGGCGCAATCGGTTGTGGTGATGATGACGACGACCCAGCACCGTCGAATAATGACAATAACGTCAATAACACCAACAACACGAATAACCAGACGAATAACGAGACGAACAACCAGACCAACAACGAGACGAACAACCAGACGAACAATCAGACGAACAACCAGACGAATAACGAGACGAACAACCAGACCAACAACATGGGCCCCACGGCTCAGTTGCAGGTCATTCACAACGCTGCTGACCCGGGCGCAGCCGTCGTCGACGTATATGTGAACGGCGACATTCTTATCGATGACTTCGCATTCCGCACCGCCACGCCCTTCGTCGAGGTGCCAGCAGGGGCTGACCTCGAAGTTGCAGTCGCTCCAGGCAACTCGACGAGTGTCGACGATGCAGTCTACACCACCGAGACGCCCTTCAATCTGCCCGAAGACAGCGTGACGGCCGT
>CAYFTY010000106.1:0-9289 GCA_964346045.1 uncultured Bradymonadales bacterium
TAACCCGCGCCACCAGCATGAGTGGCAGGTGTGGACCGAGGCCGACATCCCCGAAGATCCTTCGGTCGACGCTGTCTTCACGTCGGATAACTTCCGTCAGTATGTCCACTCGCGCTGGGGTAAGACCTTCACGACCGTGCGCGGCCGTGAGACCGTCGCGACGCGCATTGTCGAAGAAATCAACAACGCCGAAGAAAGCATCTGGATCGCTTCGGGACACCTGCGGAGCCGCCCTATTTCAGAAGCGCTGATCGCCAAATACGAGGCTAATCCCGACCTCGATGTAAAGGTCTACCTCGATGCACAGGAGTATATCTCAGAGACCACGCACGAATATCAGTTGCGCGACCTGGATGACTGCCTCGAAGAAGCTGGCGATAGTCTCGCGCGGCAGCAGGACTGCAAAGACAAGGGCTTTTACTTCTCATATCCCGTTTATGCGGCCGGTATCGATCTGAAGTTCAAGTACTACTCGTATCGCTGGCACTACAGCTACGCCGTCCAGATGCACCACAAATATCTGATCATCGATGGCCAGAAGGTCATCACCGGAAGCTACAACCTCAGCGACAACGCCGAGCATAATACCTTCGAAAATATGATCATTTTCGATGCGGCTGGATTCCCCAACCTGGTCGACGCCTACATCGACAATTTTGAAGACATGTGGGTCACCGGCGACGACGAAGAGCTCTATGAGGGTCTGATGGACGAAGTCGAAAACGGCACGGACCGCCGCATCCCGATCGTCTTTGATTCGATGGCGCTCACCTGGCAGGAGGTCAACGACCTCAAGTCGGCACTCTACTGGAATTGCGATGATATCAACGACTACGACTTTCGTCGCAACCCCGAGCGTCACTACACCTGCACCCGAAAATGAACACCACTGGATGACAAATAAATAAATGGTTGGTTGTATGTGAATCGGGGCCCTCGAGGGAGGAGCCCCGATTCTTTTATGCAATGCTTACTCTGAATCCGAAGAGCATCATGAGTGAAGTACTCGAAGAACTCGTTCAGTTATTGGCTCTCGAACGCATCGAAGAGAATCTTTTTCGCGGTCAGAGTCAGGACCTCGGCTGGGGCACTGTCTATGGCGGCCACGTGCTGGGGCAGGCGCTCTCGGCGGCGGTTCAGACGGTGCCCGAAGAGAGACAGCCTCACTCGATCCACGCATATTTTCTGCGTCCCGGAGACGTCTCGAAGCCGATTGTCTACGACGTCGATCGCATTCGCGACGGTGGCTCGTTCACGACGCGTCGCGTGGTCGCGATTCAGAACGGAAAAGCGATCTTTCACCTCTCGGCGTCGTTCCAGATCGAAGAGCAAGGATACGAGCATCAGGACGAGATGCCTGATGCGCCGGCCCCCGAAGAACTCGAGACCGAGAATGAACGCATACAGCGGTTTGCCGACCGCCTTCCCGAGTTCATGCGCGAGCGGGCGCTGGCCGAGAAGCCATTCGAGATTCGTCCGGTTGATCCCATTGAAAATCCCTTTGATCCGCCGGTCCGACCGCCGCAGCGCATGCAATGGCTGAAGACCACGGGTACCTTGCCCGAAGATCCAGCGCTGCATCGCTATCTTCTTGCCTACGCGTCGGACTTCAGTTTCATCACGACTTCGCTTCTGCCTCACGGTGCGACGTGGCTCAGCCCAAACATGCAGGTGGCGAGCCTCGACCATGTGATGTGGTTTCATCGGCCGTTTCGGGTCGACGAATGGTTATTGCATTGCGTCTACAGTCCTTCGGCCTCGGGGTCGCGCGGCCTCGTGCGCGGACGCATTTTCAACCAGCGCGGCGAACTCGTAGCCTCGGCCGCTCAGGAAGGGCTGATTCGCAAAAAAACTCGCGATTGAATCGCGAACTCATGACGAGCAGAATTTGACGCAGTACCGAGCGCGCGAGAGTCTGAGATTGGGAGGTCTCATGCCAAAGAACCAACGCCGGAAACACGAACGAATCAAACGTCGACTCAAGGTCGAGTATGGAGACGTCGATTTTCGCCACAGTGGGATGGCGCTCGATATCTCGGTCGGCGGTCTATTTCTGCAGGCGAGGCGAATCTACGAGATCGGCGACTACCTGCATCTGCACATCACGGATCGTAAACTCGATTTCTATACCGAAGGGTGTGTCGCGCGTATTCGCAGGGTCGATCCGAGGCTGCGGCGTATCGAAAAAGAGGGCATGGGTATTCGCTTCGTATCGGCGGCTGAGATCATCAAGCGCAAGGTGCCGCGTACACAGCGTCGAGTCGAAACCAACGAGATTGTCTGCGAATCGGTCGAGGCTCTCGAAAAGCTCCTGCGTGAGCAGCTCACGGCCGGAGTCGTAATGGTACCTACGACCGCCGAGCCCGATCTTCGATCGGTCGTCGAGTTTACGGTTCGCTGCGAATTTGGCGAGACCCGCGCCGGGGTGCAGGGAATGGGGCGCATTATCCAGTTGCTCAAGACCGGCTCGACTCCGAGCGCGGTCGTCGAGGTTCAGGATGCATCTGCGCTGAGAGCCGAGTTGGAAGCCCTGATCTGAGCGTCACTGCTCGTACATCCAGTCGACCACCAGCCCCGGAAAGTCGTCGCTCAGCTGCGGAATATGGCCTCCTCCGTTGATTCGCCATAGCTCGACTGCGGTATCTGCATCGCATCCGTCGTAGGCGAAGCGAGTCGTCTCGGCATCGGGGAGCAGGGTAATGTCAATCTCCCCGATCTCTTCGAGACTCGAGGTGCAGCCATTCAGGGTGCCCCAGGTTTCAGTCGTCTCTTCGGCACCCGGATACTCGGGCTGGCCGGCGACCGCTCCGCCACCGTAGAGAATTGTGGCATCGAGCGTGCCATGAATCTGCACCATCGAGACCGGTCGCACCGGTCCACAGCGTGATTCGTCTTTGAACGTCGCCCCGGCCAGGCTCACGATCCCGGCGATTTCTCCGGCGAGGTCACAGGCCATGCGATGGCTCATGAATCCACCGTTCGAGTGGCCGATGAAGTAGACCCGGTCGTCCGCAATCTTGAAGCGCTCTTTGGCTTCGAAGATGAGGTCGCGGATATAGGTGAAATCGTCGACATCCGCGTCGAATGCATTGCAGCACGCGTCGGTGGCGTTCCAGAATCGATTGTTGATGTTGTCGCGGGTTCCGTCCGGAGCCAGCAGGATGAACTGCTTTTCGTCGATCACGTCGCGCATCTTGAAATAGATCGTCTGTAGCTCGCCGCTCGCCGTGTAGCCATGCAGCAGCATGATCAGCGGATACTCTCGATTGGGATCGAAATCGCTCGGTACTTCGGGCTCGACCGGTCGCTCACCTCCGAGCGGCGAGAGATCCAGTTCTCGGTCGTTATTTGTGCTGTTATTCGTGGTGTTATTGGCGTTGTTTGCGCCGTTGGTGCCGTTATTGCTCGCATTATTGTCGCCGTTATTGCTCGCATTGTTGGCGTTATTCGTCTCTTGATTCGAGACATTATTCGCGTTGTTGGTGGCGTTATTTTCACCCACCGCATGATTGCTATCGGCGGTATCGTCGCCGCAGGCAATGAGGGTCAGGGCGATAAAGAGGGCGAAGGCAGCAGATAGGAGTCGCATGGGAAATCCGGGCAATCGAAATCGACAGCCCCGATATCTAGCGGATTCTCAACTCGATTGCGAGCGCGGAAGGTCCACGTAGAGCCGCCGTAACGCCAGCCGTATCCGACCTCTTTGCGTATGGCTGACCCGATGGCCGGGCTGCAGCCAATGACTGCAGCCGCTGGCCGTCCTCATTCGGGTGCGTTGGTGACGTCTGGCTCTTCGACCACCTCTTTCTCGATGATCTTGTCGGCTTCGAGGATCGTGAACTCGACACGTCGATTGCGGTCGCGCCCCTCCGAGGTCGCGTTGTCTGCGATGGGCTTCTCTTCACCGAATCCTTCGGCGACGAGACGGCTTGGGGCCACACCTTTTTCAGTGAGATACTGCATCACTGCTCGGGCGCGTTCCTGAGAGAGCTGCTTGTTGTACTCGTCTCGACCGCGCGAGTCTGTATGACCTTCGATCTGGACCTTCTTGATCTGCGTATAGATCTTGAGCACCGACGCAACCTGGTCGAGTACGTTGAACGACTGCTGCTTGATGGTCGCCTTATTGGTGTCGAAATAGACCTTTTCGAGGATTTCGATCTTCTTCTCGGTGACCTTGACCTTGGTTTTTCCTTCATCGGGGCATCCGTCGTCGTCATCGACGCCGTTGATGGTCTCGGGCTGCATCGGACATTTATCGACCTCATCGGCGATGCGGTCTCCGTCATTATCCGGGTCGGGGCAGCCGTCTTCGTCTTGGAAGCCGTCTTTGTCTTCGGGTTGCTCAGGGCACTGATCTTCATTGTCCATCACGCCGTCTTTATCCTTGTCACCCCACGGGCAGCCCTTGTTTTCTCTGGGGCCAGGGGTGTCGGGACAGTCGTCCTTGGCGTCGATCACACCATCTTCATCGTTGTCCGAGTCGGGGCAGCCGTCTTCGTCTTCAAAGCCGTCCATGTCTTCGGCGACATTCGGGCATTTATCGTCGATGTCGAGAACGGTGTCCTCGTCATTGTCGAGATCGGGACATCCATCCTCATCCTCGAAACCGTCCATGTCTTCGGCGACGGCAGGACAGTCGTCGACGTCGTCTTTGATGCCATCATTGTCTGCGTCCTCGTCGCGCGGTGACCACTCAAACCCGGCGACGACACGAAAATCGGGCGCGCCGACTCCATCGGTGATACCGGCTCCGCCGGCGAGTTGCGCCAGAAAGCCCGAAGGCAAAAGAAATTTACCGCCAAGCAGAAACTCGGTGGGATTGATTTTGGCTTCGTTCAACGCTTCGGGTTTGTCTTCGATGCTCACCGCACCATGGATCGTTCCCACACCCAGCACCTTCTCGGTACCGAGCGGTACTTCGGTGGCCGCACCCCATGTAAAGGTATTGCCTGACACGTAGTTAAAGGCGACGCGTCTTTCGCGAATCAAGAGGCCTGCGTTGGCTGCGATCTTGAATCCACTCTCGTGTCCGTAGTCGAGGACGAGCGTTGGAGCGACGCCCACACCACCGTCGGAGTTGAAGAGCTCGTCGCCGGTCGGCAACGTCACGGGCACGATGAGTGCTCCGCCGATGCCCCCGGTCGATTCGGGCTTCAGAAAGCGAAATTTGGGGACGATGCGCATGTCCGAGAGCGCAAAGCTCGAGAGTTCTTCGGTATAGCCGAATTCCGCAGCCGTTTCACCGTCCTGATAGACGGCCAACGGCATCACTACGCCCAGGTCGAACCAGCCAAAGAAGCCGAGTGCGACTGAGACCTCGGTCTTGAGTTGGGTGTCGACGAGCCGAAAACGCACGTCGTCTTCATTGCCGACCTGCAGTGGGTCATCCTGCAGGTGTAAGACCAGACCGAAAGAAGGCGTCAGGTGCCCGAGAACCTCGCTTCGCGCAACGCCGAGCGTATTCGTCGTCTGTGAAGGCAGAGGCTGGAAATTCTCGAAGTTGAAATCTGACTGGGCCTCGGCTGCTTGCGGAATGGCCATCGTGGCGAGCAACAGGCAGAGCGACAAAAACCGACTGATCGTTGGCATCCTTGATTCTCCCTTCGAGTACGTCCATGTCATAGACGCAGATATCAAAACAGCTGAATCGTCGCGCCGCCAACAACCTCTACCGTGATGTCTGAAATTGCAAGTATTACGGCGGCTCGCCGGCGGCAGGAGTTCCTCCGGACCAGCGAGGAGTCTCAGAGGCGAGTTTCCGCGCCTGCGCTTCAATAACCTCGAGCGGCGAGCACGAGTTGAGTCTTGAGTTCGTGCAGGCCCAGGTCGAAGCCGACCGGGTACTCGTGCGGATTCACGAATCGCCGAACACCGCGGTAGAAACGGTCGAGCTCTCGCCCTGTCTTTGCGCGCGAGTCCTCGAGCGAGGGTCGTTCGTAGACGAGCGCACCGTCTTTGAAGATGGGTTTGAGCAAATCTTCGACCTCAGCGTCGTCGGGCATTGCCTTGCGGCGCGTGATGTCGGTCGGATCGACGATGACTTCGGGCTGCGATAAGCCGGTGAGCTCGTCGTAGATCATGTCGCCGATGTACTCCCCGTCGCTGAAGTAGCGTCGAACGCCCAGCTTGCCCGGGTTCGACGTTTTTACGACCTGCTCCGAAAGCTTGATCTGATGCTTCCACTCTCCACCCGGCTCGCGCGTCGCGGCCAATTTGTACACTCCTCCGAGCGCGGGCTGATCGAATGCTGTCGCGAGTCGCGTACCGACACCCCATACGGCAATCGTAGAGCCCTGTTCTTTGAGGCTCGTGATCGTATGCTCGTCGAGGCTGTTGCTGGCCACAATCAATGCATCCTCGAAGCCGCCCTCGTCGAGTATTTTGCGTGCCTCGATCGAAAGGTAGGCGAGGTCGCCCGAGTCGAGCCGGATTCCGACCATCTCGTGGCCGCGTTCGCGCAATTCCTTCCCGACTTCGACCGCCTTGTGTACGCCTTCGAGTGTGTCGTAAGTATCGACCAGAAATACCGCATTATTGGGCAGGGCGTCGGCGTATGCCCGGAACGATTCGATCTCGTCATCAAAGCTCATCACCCAGCTGTGCGCGTGGGTTCCCTTGACCGGAATGCCAAAGAGCTTGCCGGCGAGTACGTTGGACGTCCCGGTGCAGCCGCCGACGTAGGCTGCTCGACTTGCTGCGACCCCGCCGTCTACACCCTGGGCGCGTCGCAGTCCGAATTCCAACACGCTATCGCCGCGCGCCGCATCGCAGACGCGAGCCGCCTTGGTCGCGATCAAGGTCTGGAAATTCATCATGTTCAAGAGGGGCGTCTCTAAGATCTGACACTCCATGATCGGCCCGGTGATTCTCAATATCGGCTCATTCGCAAAGATCGGTGTGCCTTCTTCGACGGCTTCAATGTCGCCGGTGAACTCGAGCTCGGCGAGAATCTGCAGAAACTCGTCGTCAAAGAGGGGCTTATCGTCGTTGCCCGTGAGCTCCGAGAGATAAGCGATGTCCGAGTCCTCGAACCCAAAGGACTCGAGATACTCGATCGCGTAGTCGAGGCCGGCCGCAATCGCGTAGCCGCCCTTGAACGGATTTCGCCGAAAATAGAGGTGAAATACAGCCTCGTGATCGGCGCGACCAGCCTTGTGATAGCCGTAGGCCATCGTGAGCTGATAGAGGTCCGTCAAAAGCGCGAGCGAGTCTTTGTAGAGTCCATTCATCATCCATCTCCGAGCAGGCTCATCTGGCCATCGTCTTTTTCTTCTTCGGGTTCTTCTTTCGGCTTTTTCTTATTCAGCTTCGACCATCCCCCGACCGGCTTGAGGTCGGCGATACGGCTCACTCGAAAGATGCGCTCGTCGCGCCGCAGATGGCAGTAGGCGTGTAGATAGGTTTCGGCCTCGAAGCTGATAGGCGTGATCCGTCGGCTGGTGAGCTCGCCGCGATTGCGGCTGTAATAATCGAGTTCGAGGTCCATGCCGCTCGCGATCGCGAACTGGATCAGCTCGACATTTCCTTCATGCGGATTGATCTCTTCGGGGTCCGGAACGTCGTCGATCTGCCAGTCGGGGTCGATACTCTTGCCGATCCAGAGCAATAGTTCGTAGGCCTCGATT
Organism: uncultured Bradymonadales bacterium; assembly: GCA_964346045.1. GTDB lineage: Bacteria > Myxococcota_A > Bradymonadia > Bradymonadales > Bradymonadaceae > CAYFTY01. The sequence goes on from CAYFTY010000106.1 coordinate 7,629, forward strand.
TCGATGTCCATCACCTCTTTGGGACCGAGGGTTGCGAGCACTTTTTTGAGCACCGACTCGATGGGACGCTCCGGTAGAGACGTGCCTCCAGCCTCGCGCAGATTTTCGAGGATCAGGCAGGCCAGCGCGACGGTCGAACGCTCGCCAGGCGTTCGCAACATCACCTCGCCGATGCTTTCGCCGAATTCGAATTCTTCGCGCTCGCGCGCGGGAGCACGCTGCAATCTTTCGGTGATGCGTCCGCGAATCGTCGGGATGTTTATGGGTTCTTTCCTGGCCATTCAGTCCTCAGCAAGATTCTCTGCGCCATCGAGTTCGTCACGGTCGACGTCCTCGAGTTCGGCATCTTCGAAATTAGCTCCTCTCACATCGCTGCCGGCAAAACTCGTGTCGACGATTCGAGCTGATGAAAAGTCGACATCGCTCAGGTCAGCGCCGGCAAAGCTCACGTCCTTGATATGTGCAGCTTCGAACGAGCCTCCGTAGGCGCGCGCGCCACTGAGGTCGGTGTCGGTGAAATTGCTCTCCGAGAAATCGGCGCCGTTCATCGTCACGCCGCTCAAATCTGCGTCGATGAAGACCGCGAGTCGACCACCGACTCCGTCGAGCGATGCGCCACTGAGATCGGCGCCGGTGAAATCGGCTCCTTCGAGGTTGGCTTCCCTCAGGCTTACGCCGGCGAGGTCGGCGTCTTCGAAAATCGCGCCGCTGAGGTCGGTGCTTGCAAGTCGCGCCCCTGCCAGGCTCGCGCCCGACAGGTCTGCTTGACTGAGGTTCGCCTCGCTTAGGTCGACGCCAGCGAGGTCGGCATCGACAAAGCTCGCGCCCGAAAGGTCGGCTTCAGAAAGGTCGCTTCCGGCAAAGTCGACACCATCGAATTTGCGTCCTTCGGCGACAGCTTCTTCGAGGTCCTCGACCGAGTCGATGCCATCGACGGCGGGGTCCTCACCGCTGGCTGCATCTTCGTCGTTCGGTGCAGTCTCAATCGGCAATTCGTCGCTGGTGATCTCCCCGGCGGCCTTTTCGAGGTCGAGGTCGTCTCGAACGACTGAATCGTCGTCGCTCTCGTTCTCGTTCTCGTTTTCGTTTTCGTTCTCGTTCTTGTCTTCCGCCATGGCTTTCTCCTCAGTCTTCGTCACCGAAATCGAGCGAAACGTTTTCTTTTTCGAGCTCGTCGATCTGCCGCTCCAGCGAGGCGCCATCAGGGTCGACCAGTCCGCCGAGTCGGGCTTGTTCGACCATCGCCTCAGCTCGCTCGACCTCGCGGCCGGTCGGTCGACGCGATTCGTAACGCAGGTTCTTTTTCTGTGTTTTGATGATCTCGAGACGGTTCTCGATCTCGTTTTCGCGGGCGAGCAATTCGCGAACCCGCTCTTTGGCCTGCTCGGCAAGCTCATCCATGCCCTTTTCGCGAGCGAGCTTCACGCGACCTTTCCAGAGATCGATTTCTTTGGTTTTCAACTTTTTCAGCTCGTCTTCGAGGTTATTCTCCTCCTGTACGAGCTGCGTCATCTTTGCGTGTATGACCGGATCCATAGTGTACCTCGCCCCGTAGCGTTCGGATGGCGACAACGTAGCGCCGCCGCGCCCCGTCTACAAGCGAACTACGCACGTCATCGTTCGCAGGCTGACGATACACGAACGAATGTCGACCTCGGGCG
>CAYFTY010000107.1:0-9156 GCA_964346045.1 uncultured Bradymonadales bacterium
GGGCTCGCCCGTGAGTACTATGCGCGCGGCACGCGTGCAGCTCAGGCGACGACTCGTGCGTCGACGCGCGCCCTGCTGCTCGCCAACCAGGCCAACGTCGATCATGCGCTCGGACGCCTCGACGAGGCGAAGGCTTTGATCAAAAGGGCCCTCGTCATTGCCGACCAAAACGAGCTCGTTGCGATCGCCGTGAATTGCCGCAGCCTGATGGGAGACGTGGCACTCGCCGAGGGGGATTATGAGGCCGCGCTCGAGATGTATCGCGGACTTCTGGAGTCTGAGAAGACGAGTGATTACCAGCAGACCGAAGCTCATCTCGCCGCTGCCGAGGCTCTTCTCGAGCTCGGCCACTTTCAGGACGCACAGCTCGAACTCGATGCCGCAAGGCGCATTATCGAAGAGGCCGGCCTGAGCGATCTCGAGCATCATCAATCGATGATGCGTGCGCGCCTGCAGTGGGCCCAGGGCGGAAATCTCGAAAAGATGGCCGGAGTCGAACTCTTTCGTCGGAGTCTTCTGGCCGCTCAGTCGTCTGGAAACCAGAAATTGGTCTTGCGTCAGAGCCCGTATCTGGTGGCCCAGCTCGAGCGCGAAGGCCTCGACGAGTTGCTCGACGAGGTCTCGCAGATCGTGCAAAACTCGCGGAATGCCATTGCCATGGGGCTCACTCGCGAGCTGCGCCGTGATTTTTTTGCCAATCTCCCGAGTCTCGGCACCCGCAAGCCCACGGCCGAGCCCGAAGCGACGAGCGTTCCAGTCCATGCGGTCGATCGACGATTCATCGATCGGTTTTATCGCATGCTCTCACTCAACGAGATGATCCTGCGCTCGGAGACTCTCGAAGAGCTTTTGCCGACGGCGCTCGAAATCGCCATGAGTTTGAGCCACGCCGAGCGCGGTTTTCTGCTGCTGAGAGACGAAAAGAAGAGCCGGGTCGGCTCATTCAAGGTGGCTGCAAGCAGAGACGTCGACGGCGAGGTGATCCCCGCGCCGCATCTGAAGGTGAGCCTCACCATCGCTGAAGAGGCCGCGCGCACCGGCCGCACGGTCGTGACCATCAATGCGCGTGAAGACGAGCGCTTTGATTCTGCGCTCTCGGTCGTCGACCTCGACCTCACGAGCGTGCTCTGCGTGCCCGTTCGCGATGCCGACGGGCTTCTCGGCGCGCTCTATCTCGACCATCGATTCCGTCCCGGAGTCTTTGGTGACGAGGCCCCACGCATGATGGAGGCCTTTGGTCATCAGGTCGCGCTCGCCATTACCAACGCACGCCGTATCGAGGAGCTCGACGCCGAGCGTAAACGCCTCGCCGCTGCCAAGACCGAGGTCGAAGAATTACTCGAAGAACGCAACCTGATGATGCGCGGTCTCGAAGACCGCGTCAGCGCGCTCACCGAAGAGGTCGAGCGCCGCCAGTCACGCTCGACCCTGCATGAAGACTTTGCCGATATCGCGTTCACCTCGCATGCCATGGAACGCCTGCTCGACCAGGTTCAGCGGGTGGCTCGCTCAGACATCCCGGTGGTGGTCACCGGAGAATCCGGAGTCGGAAAGGAACTCATCGCCCGGGCGATTCACGACTCGAGCCCTCGTCGATCGGGTCCCTTCGTCGCATTCAACTGCGGCGCCGTGTCGGAATCGCTCTTCGAAAGCGAACTCTTCGGCCATGTCAAAGGCGCGTTCACCGGCGCCATCGCTGACCGTCAGGGGCTTTTCCTTTCGGCTATGGGTGGGACGATTTTCTCGATGAGGTCGGCGAGATGCCGCTATCGATGCAGGTCAAGCTCTTGCGGGTGCTCCAGGAAAAAACGGTGCGCCGGGTTGGGTCGACTCGTCCCGAGACGGTCGACGTTCGCGTCGTCGCGGCGACGCATCGCGACCTGATGAACATGGTCGAAGACAAGAGCTTTCGCGAGGACCTCTACTACAGACTCGCGGCGGTGACCCTCGATGTACCGGCGCTGCGCGAGAGACGCGAAGATATCCCCATCATCGCCCAGACGCTCCTCTCAGAAATCTCTAAAGATGCTCTGCGGCTCACCCCCGCTGCCGTACGACTTCTTACGCAGTCTCACTGGCGCGGAAACGTGCGCGAGCTCGAAAACGTATTGCGCGCCGCTTCGGTGCTTGGGGCCGACGGCGGCATGATCGACGAGAAAGATCTCGCTCCGCTCGTCGAACTGCGTTCGATCGAGGAAGGTCGTGGCGCACCGGCATCAACCTCCACCCATACCCGTCAGGGGCGTCGACCCAAGGCAACGAGGGCCGAGGTCGTCGAGGCACTGCGCCGCTGCGATGACGATCGTGAGCGTGCCGCCAGAGAGCTCGGTGTCAGCGAACGCACGCTCTATCGATATTTACGAAAGTGGAATCTCTACTGAATCGACTCATCCAGCCTTCTGAACGTCCTCGACCAGCCAGGGGTCCAGGTCGCACTCGTCGCCGTGAACGTATCAAGAAGACCAGCCAGCCGTCTTATGAGCCACTCCTGCCATGCTCCGACGTCCATCGAGCCTCGTCAGCCGCTATGGAGCGGGCGCTAAGGCCGAAGTGAAGAACCTCAAGATGCGTCGGTGTCCGGGTACGGCGAGTCTGGAAGACGCAGTGAAAGAGTCATGCGATAGCCATCTTCGCGATGCTGGTAGTAGCCGCGAAGCGATTCTTCGACCGCAAAACCATGTCGTCGGTAAAAGGTGATGGCGCCACCATTCTTTTGCCGGCACTCCAGATGGATCCGCTGAATCCCGGCGGTGCGGGCGCATTCGAGCTGCCATTCCAGTAATCGAGAGCCAAGACCCTGTCCGCGATACTTCGGCACGACGGCAAGGAGCATGAGATGGGCGTCCTGCAGCCCGTATTGCATCAAGGCAAAGCCGCAAATGGCACCGTCGACGTCTCGTGCGACGACCGTGAGCGTGTCTTTCGACTTCATGGCACGCCAGACGCGTTGAGGACGCCATGTCCAGCGAAGTCCATCTTCGATATGATCGCGCGAGAGTTCCGCAATGCACTTTGCATCGCGACCTCGTGCTCGTCCCAGAGATAATGTGTGAGCCATCGCGCCCTCCATACGGCCGACAGTCTAAGAACAATCGGAGTGGCGGCGCTCATTCCGTCAGCAATAAGAGCCGGCGGTCGGCTCATCGTCGATGGGTTCGATCGTCAGTGGTTCAGACTGGCAGTCAAAGATGCCCAGATGGCGAATCGGCGCGCTCACGTCGAAGTGCGCCTTCTGCACATCCTGTCGGTACAAACGGCTCACAGATTCGTTGATATCCTGCACGTCATGTTTTCACTATCGGAGCGAGATCCCACTTCGTGGGAAGCTCTGAATCGGCCTCTTCTCGCGTGATTTCGAAATGTTCGACGCCGTAACGAGTGCGCACGTCCCGCAGTATGTCGGCGACTTCTCTCGCGCTCTGAATGCGCTCCCGGCGATCCTTGATGAGTAATCCGTCGATGACCTGAGCGATCTCGACGGGCAGATCGTCGACGTGGGCGCGTATCGATGCCGGGTCGTCGCGCAGATGACGCACGGCCGTGAGCTGCGGCGTCTTTTCGGCGAATGGTGTCACGCCACAGAGCACCTCGTAAAAGATGATCCCGAGCGAGTAAAGGTCGAGTCGCCAATCGAGCTCGAGTTGTTGAAGCTCTTCGGGCGAAACATAGGTGAGCGTCCCGGGAATCATGCCGTCGCCCGTGAGTCGTGTTTCGGTCGACTGCTGGCGCACCCGTGCAAAGCCAAAGTCGAGTAGTTTTGTGCGCAGCGCTCCGAGTTTGACGGTCAGCTTGAGGTTGGCTGGCTTGAGGTCGCGATGGATGATGCCTTTGTCGTGCGCCTCAGCCAGTGCGTCGCAAACCTGCTCGATCAGATCGAGAGCGAGCGGCAGGCGAAGGCGGCCCCACTCGAGCAACGTGCCGAGATCATCGCCGTCGGCGAGCTGCATCGCGATGTAGAGGATGCCCAGATCGAGATCGCGGCCAAAGCGAAAAATCCGGGCGACGTGCTGCGATTCGAGCTTTGCCATCGACTCGGCCTCGCGCAAGAATCGTTCGCGAAACGCCGGGTCTGGGGCTTCGTTCTTCAGTACTTTGATGGCGAGTCTGCGTTCGGTCTGCAGGTCGGTTGCGGCATAGACGATGGACATCCCGCCCTCACCGATCTTCTCGTCGATGCGGAAGCGGTCTTCGACGATCTTTGACTTCAAGTCCGTCATCACCCGGGGAGCCCGATAAAGACGCGAGAGTCACGAACTTCGCACCGGTAGGTTTGGACCGGCTCACAGCGCCGCTTATTGCAGCGACCGGTTTCGAGATCGAAGGCATACTGATGGTGGGGGCAGGTGATTCGGCCCTGGAAGATCACCCCGTAGGCCATCGACTCGTATTTATGCGGACACATCTCGTCGACCGCGTAGACCTCGCCTCCCGATTTGCAGAGAAGCATCGATCGCCCGCCGACCTCGACCTTGCGTGGCATCATGTCGGGGATTTCGTCGAGGGCTGCCGCGTCGTGCCATTTGATGCCGTCTTCATTCATCACGAATCTTCCTGAAGGTCTTCGACGTCCGTGAAGCTATCTTCTCCAAAATAAAGACGCATGGGCTCGAAATAATGTTCCTCCCATCCGCGCAAATATTCGCTTCCCTGACCGTCGGGGATATGCGTGTGCTCGATGTGCACGACGGTGCCGCCGGCTCCGTTGTCAGCGAATGACACCTCGAGGCGCGAGTCTTCATGATCGTCATCGAAATTCGAGGTGCGCCAGCTCATCACGATTGCAGCGCCTTCTTCGAGCTCGAGGATCTTTCCGGTGATGTAGCCGTCCCAGGCGCGATGCACGCCGCCCACTTCGGGCTCGATCTGGGCTGCCGAGCCAGTCATGTACGTATGCTCGTCGCTGTCGAGCCACGCCCGGTAGAGTTCGAGAGGCGTAATCATCTCGAATTCTGCATGTAGTTCCAGTTCGTCCATGCCGCGTCTCACCTATCACAAAGCTCGTCAGAATCGATATTCTAAACCGGTTTCCAACGTCAGTGGGAAATTTACCGTCTGCCCCGAAAATGGAAAGACGTAAAAGGTCGCGCTGCCCCCGAGTGCGTAGACCAGCGACTTGAAGATCTGCATCTTCACTCGGGGTCGGACGTTGATGCCGAGCAGCGTGTTCACCTCGTAGTCAGTGCGGCTCGTCGGGCAGAAATCATTGACCCCGTTGATGTTGTCACAGACCGCGATATCGCCGATGCGCGAGACCTCGAGCAGGCTCGCGACCTCGGGCCGCACGAACCCGAAAGTATACCCGAGTCCGATGCCCGCGAATCCGCGCAGCGTCGTGAATCCTTCGGGCAAGAACCCACTGCGATCACGAAGCGAGGTCAGCAGCTGCACGTTGCTCAAAAACGAAAATTCACGCGTAAGCAGATAGGCGGCGCCAAAACTAGCGCCGTAATTGCCAAAGAGCTCGACCCGCGAGTCGGGAAAATCAAAGAATGATGCGTAGGCGAAATTGAGTTCGACAGACCAGGGAGACTCGCCCGTCGATTCGACGACGCGCCCGACGGAATCCGGTCTGGGTTCGATCAGGCAGGTGGCAAGCCGGCTCATCAGGCGGTTGGCCGCAGCCCGCGCCCCCGGGGCAGTCAGGGTGGGAAGTGAATGACTCTCGGGCGGCAAGAAGGTCTCTTCGCGGCTCGAATAGACGTAGATGATCAGCTCGTGCCTGTCGTCTGCCGGCACGACTCCCGGTATCACGATGAATTCGGCTCCGGTGAGTTCGGCGAGTTTGCGCGCCCGCGAGACTTCGGGACCGTTGTTTCGAAAGTCGCGCTCGAGGGTCATCCGCGCACTCTGAAACGCACTGACGACATCGCGCGGGTAGTACCCCTCGCGAAATCGCCGGGTCGGATCGAGCTTCATCATCAACTTCATATAGTCGAGCGTGTTCGCGAGCGCGCTCTTTTGCTCGAGATGACTCAACGCCAGGTACTGCAGCACCTCGGCGTACTCGCGGGGATTCACGTACTCGTAGTAAAGCTTGCGATAGGTGCTCTCTGACTTGAGCAGGTTGGCAATCGCATCGCCCGTTTCGAGTCGTTTGTAGTACTCGAGACCCAGTTCACGCCATTCGCGCCCGATGCCCACCGAATCTTCATACGTGGGGCGGCTGCGAATCTGCGATTGTAGATCCTCGAGCTCGACCGCTCGAAAGACCCCACTCATATGTCGAACGTATTCGTTGGCGCCGGCTCGGACGTTTTCGCGCACGCTGAGCGCGAGGTCGGGTTGGTCCGTTCCGACATAGATGAGTGGTGAGACGAAGACCTCGCCTATGAAAGGGTCCCACTCATTTGGATCAGCCACGGCCGCCTCACTCGGCGCAGGCACGAGCATCGCCATGAAGGCAAAGATGCTCAGCAACCGGAGTGAGAGAGGATGGGTCATGGTGTGGTTTCGAGGTCGATGGCGACGACGGGTATGATGCGTTCGAAATCGAGGGAGAAATCAACTTGGGTAGGAGTTTCTGTCGGTGAGACCTCAGGTCGCACAAAGCCTGACGTCAAGAAATGAGATTAAGCTAAGGTGACAGGAAGGCTAAGGGGGAAGCCCTCAGCTTGATACTTTGACATGACTTCCCACGGATTTCTCCACAACAGGGAAGCAGTAAAGGGGCTATGAAGAACTCTCCCTCGACCTCCAACGCACCATACCGGTTCGGTCGTTCGAATGTGTCGCGGGTCGATATGAACCGCCCGCCATCATGTAATTAACCTTTCTGACGAGAGTGTAGGATAATGTAGGTGTAAAATCAATGCCGAGGGCATGGAAGCGCGTTTTCGGTGCCACCCCATTTTCTTAGTTTCTGAATTTATTGAGGTTTTCACGAAGTCCCTTCTCGAGTTCACGATCTCCGGCTTTGCGAGCGGCCTTGATCCCGTTCTCGAGTGCCGCAATCGCCCCATCTCGATTCTTCAATTTGAGTTCGGCCCGCGCCAGGGCGTTGTAGCCCCACGCCAGCGAGGTGTGATCGTTGAACTTCGCAGCTCGCTCGACCACCTTTTTCGAGGTGTCACGGGCAGCGCTCCACTTCTCGGCGTCCATTTCGAGCTGCGTCAACTGGATTGGAATTTGAACCCGCAGCTGCCGAACCTCGGCGAGGGTGACGTCCGACATGAGTGCCAGTTCGTGAGCACGCTCGAGCGCCTTGCGCGCCGCAGCGTCATTTTTCGTTCGCAGCTCGAGTCGGCCGAGTCGTAGATACGCCTCGGATGCGAGCTCGTTGGCCTTGACCTTTTCGTAGTTCTGATGGGCCGACGTGAGATGTTTGCGGGCCGACTTGGCTTCGTTCGAGCGATAGGCTGCCATGCCTGCCCCGTAATGACTCATCGCCAGCATGCGATGGTATTCGTCGTCGCTCGCTTTCAGGCCTTCGAGGGCCTCGACGGCTTTTCGGCAGCGAGCCAGCGCGCCACGTGCCTCCAACTCGAGCTCGACCTGGCAGAGGTTCACACGTTGAACGGCGAGCGTGCGGCGCATATCGGCTCCCTGCGCTCGAGGCGCGAGAGTCTCGATGATCGATAGGTAGTGCGTTCGAGCGTGTTTGTATTTTTTCTGCGCGTGCGCCATTCGCGCGAGCACGATGCGTGAGCGAGCTGCGAGCTCGGGAACCCCCGTCTGCTGAAAAATCGTCTGCGCTCGGCTGCATTCGGTGCGCGCGGCCGAGTTCTGATTGATCCGAGCATAATACTCACATCGCGCGAGATGGGCGTTTCCAATCAGCTGAGGGCTCTTCACTTTTTTGCTCGTCGAGAGCGCTTTTGCATAATAATTGTTGGCCTTTTGGGACTCACCCGAATGTGCAGCCTGTCGCGCCTCGAGAAGGTAGGCGGTCGCAAGCGAGGGAGCGTTTCGCATGTTGCGAAAACGCAGCACGAGACCGTCGAGCTCTCTCGCTGCAGCATCCCATTTTTGCTGGTCCTGATAGAGTTGAGCCCGCTTGAGTCGATTGCGCGTCTGCGCGGGTACGCTACCCGCTTTCACAAAGTGAGACTGCGCATTCGAGAGATATTGTTCGGCGACCTCGTACTGACCTGTCTTTGCATAGAGCTCGGCAATCTTACTCAGAGACGTCCCGACAAGAAGGTCTTCGCCAGACTTCTGCAGGAGTTTGAGGTCGCTTCGATAGGCACTTTCTGGGCCGGGATTTCGTCCGCGCAACTGCCTTACAAAACGTAGATTGACCCGACAGAGCGCAGCAAAATTGACGTCCTTTTGTTCGTCGGCAAGCTTCGAGCAGATCCTGAGCGTGCTCTCTGCGTCTGAAAGCCGTCCGCGGCTGGCCTCAATATGACCGAGCGTCAGCATCAGACGACCGATCGCGTGATCGAGATCGAGTTTCCTGGCGCGATTGAGCGCATCCCGTACGCGTTTCTCAGCCGCCGGATATTGGCCCTGCTCCCAGAGAAGACTGCCCCATTCGAGCGCGGCTTCGGCCTTGAGAACGCTGCCCCCTTCGGCCCGTTGATAGGCATCTTCGTAAGCTTCTTTTGCGGTTTCCCAATCACCGCTTGCATAGAGCTCACGGGCCGACTGTAGACTCTGTCGAGCCGGGTCGGGGTCTGCGGCAAAGGCGTCGGTTCCCAGCAGGAACGAGAGCGCGGCGACGAGGATGAACATGCCTCGTTTCATAATCGTGTGTGTCTGAGGGTTTGAACTGATGTGCATGATAATTGATCCGTTCGGGTTTCGCGAGAAGAATGCGTCACTACAGGGACAACGAATCGCGGCGCGAGTTCATTCACGGATGCTCGATCAGCGGCTTTGGTTGGATGCCACGCGCAGTCCTTGCTAAGGTCATGCCGACGTTCGCCATGGAGTATCGATGAAATTCATCTGGACCGTATGTGCCGCTCTCATCGTCTTTGCGACGAGTTCCACGGCATTCGGTCACGGCGAAGAGCCGATCTCGCAGAGACTCTACAGCGTCGACGGAGCCTGGCTCTTGAAATCCAATTTCGGGATGACGAGCGACTCCTTCGACGGTTTCGTCTGCGAAGAAGCGTTTCTGGGCGGTGACAAATTCGTCGTGATTCCGCTTTCGGCATCGCGCTGGATCACCTTTGGCGAGACCTCAGTCCACGTCACCGACGATGGCTGTTC
>CAYFTY010000108.1:0-9139 GCA_964346045.1 uncultured Bradymonadales bacterium
AGACCGCGCGCATGAGTGGGAAGCTCTCGAGCTCCCGCATGATGATGATGCAGCGCTCGCCGCCGTCACGTGGTCGAAAGACATTCGTAATCGCTACACGATACTGCATCTGGCCTGGGAGCTCGGAAAACTCGAAGGCTGGGCCGAAGAAGCGCTCGAAATTCTGTACTGAGCCATTCGCATGTCCAACATCCCCGTCGGTCTGCGATATATGGCCGAAAGTGCGTTCTGGTTCAGCGTCATGAGCGTGCTCGTAAAATGGGCTGGCCAGACCGTGCCGTTTCAAGAGATTGTGCTGGCGCGCACGGTGGTGGCGTTTGGTCTGAGCTGGGGGATGCTGCGCTACGAGGGCGTCGACATCTGGGGCAACCGAAAGGATCTCCTGATCACCCGAGGGCTGCTCGGCTTTGGCGGTCTCTGTTGCTTCTACTTTTCGGTAACCGAACTGCCGCTCGCAGACGCCACGGTCATTCAGTACACAAACCCCGTATTCGTCGGTCTTTTTGCGGCCCTCTTTCTGGCTGAAAAGCTCAATCCCAAAATCGTACTCAGCGCCCTTGTTGCCCTGGCAGGCGTGGCGCTCATCGCTCAACCGTCGTTTATCTTCGGTTCAGAGGGCTCGAGACTCGAATTCTTTCCGGTATCCGTTGCGCTCGCCGGTGCGCTCTTCAGTGCGGGTGCCTACACGACGGTGCGCAAGCTGGGCGAAACGGAACATCCCGTCGTGGTGGTCTTCTGGTTTCCGATGGTCTCGTTCCCACTGATCTTGCCGTGGGCGATTTCGACCGGCTACGTCCCGAATCTCGCCGAACTCGCGATTCTTTTCGGAGTTGGGCTCTCCACGCAATTTGCGCAGGTGCGCATGACACAGGGCCTCAAGCTCGAACGGGCGGCCCGCGCAACAGCCATGACCTACCTCCAGGTCGTCTTCGCCTTTGTATGGGGCATGTTGCTCTTCGACGAGTTTCCAACGCTCTGGGCGTTCATCGGAGCAGCGACAGTGCTGATCTCGACCTTTGTCGTGACGCGGGTACGCCACGCGTGATGCCTCAGTGGTTGCATACTCCGGTAAGTGCTTCGAAAAGCAAGTCACGTGTCAGCTCTTCATGGCTATGGTCATGTGCGACCTGGCGTTGAAGCATGGTCATCTGTGGCGCGGTGTCGACGAGGTCGGTCAACGGTGGATTGTCATAGCCGTTGCCGTCGGCATCGAGATAGATCGGATTCGCGAATGCAAAGGGCGTCTGCCCCCGCGTGAGCGCCGTCATCGGCTTGCTTCCCTCGACGGTCGCGACCACGTATGCATCGACATCAGTATCCACGGCGATATCGACGGTCTTGACCCATTTGCGGTGAGTGGCTGTGCCCGTCGAAACCTCGACGAGGTCGTTCTCTGCATCGAGTTCGATGGACTCGGTCATCGATGGCGTCCATCGATCCTCAGAGGTTTCTCCAGGCTCGGTCAGAATCTCGTCGCGCAGATTGATATAGAGGTGAGCGGTGTCGACTTCCATCCATTGGGGAAGCTCCAGTTCGATCGAGAGCGTTACGGTCTCGCCCTCAGTTGCCAGAGTCTCTCCGAGGCCCACCGTGTCTCCCGATTGATTCGTGGCGGTCACCCGCATGATCGGACCACGTGAACCCACGACGCGGCCTCCGTTGACCGCCTCGACGAATGCTTCGGTATCAAAGGTCAGGGGCGTATCGGCGCCGTCGGGCATCATCACGAACGAGCGAGGCGAACCACCGAGATCGCTGTAGCGATGATGCGTGTCCGTGACCACGGTCGCCGTTGGCGTAAAGCCGCGTCCGACCATCTGCAACCACCAACGCCCGACGCCCCAGAATCGATCCAGGCCTGCACCGGTCATCACCTCGAGGGCCGTGAAGTCGTCGCTCCAGAGCCCGGTATCACCCGTCTCGGGGTCGGGCTCGGCTGGCGGCAAACGACGCACGTCACGGTCAGCAAACGTGAGTCCGCGCAGGGGGTCGGCGACCGTATCGGCCATCAGCCCCATACCCGAAGGATGATTGGCCTGAATCACCTGCTCGCCGGGATACTCTCGAATGCGATCGAAGAGCTGCTGCGGTGTAAGCCCGAGTTCGGCCCCGGGACTCCAATCTGGGGCGCCACCACGGCGGCCTTCTGGGTCGAGCGCCAGCGGGAACGCATTGTGGTGGCCAATATCCGAAGTCGTAATCTCGGCTCCGGTGATGCTGACGACCTCAGCTTCGGCATTGAGCTCGCCGATGGCCGGAGCAAAGTCCGAGATGATGTCATGATCCGTCGAGATCATTACATCCACGCCCTCGGCCACGAAGCTCTTCACCCGCTCGACCTGGGGAACCACGCTATCGGGTGAGGGCAGGCTGTGAATATGAAAATCAGCCGACATAATCTGCTCAGAGGCGACGACCTTTTCGATCTCGGCGTCCACATCCACCTCGTCACCGGCGACGAGGCTCAACATCATCCCTCCGCTGGTATCGGCATCCTGGGGCCACATGGACCACTCGAAACCCCGCGTCACGTAGACGCGATAATCGCCGGGCGCGAGCTCAATGCTCACATCGCCGGTCGGATCTGCCCAGGCGACGGCCGCCCAATCGCCCGGAAGCCGATCGGTACGGGTGTCTTTTTCGGTGGAGCTCGGAGCTCCCGGACAATCGCCAACACAGTCAAATACGATGCGCCCCGGCGTCGGGTTCCCATCGGGCCGGCGCACGCTCACATTGACTGTCGCAGGTGTATTGACGACGACTTCGACCTCGTCGGTATCCGCCGAAAGATTATTCAAGGTCGTCGGTGATGGCGTGTAGCGTGCGCGATCGACGCGCGCCAGCATTTCGTAGCTGCGACCGGCAGGAAGGCGCATGGAGTAGGCGCCGTCGGCATCCGTTACGCTTTGACTGAATGCACGTTCGGACTCGGATTCCACCGCCGTGACCCGAGCGCCTGCGATGGCAGCGCCCTGGTCGTCGACAACGCGCCCCGACACCAGGTGGGTCTGGACGCCCATCCTGGGATATGCCTCGTCGAGCATGGTTGCGAGCGAGCCGTCGCCCACAAAATGCCAGTGGGAAATCGTCTCGATTTCACCCGGCTGCAGGTGAATCACTTCTTCGTTTGCGGCGAGCTGCGCAGGACGCGATAGGAGCGCGCCCAGAAGATCATCCATGCCGACGGCAACAGCAGTGACCCCGCTGATCGTGAGTGAGGAGCCGCCCGCAGGTAGGTCTGTCTCGTCGAAATTAGGGGTTGGATCGGGCAGGTAGAGATAGCTCGCCTCAGGCCCACGGAATCCTACGAACGATACCGGATCAGGCGAGATTTCGTTTCCGGTGGGACCAAAGCCCTTATTGTTGCTGAGCGGGTTGAAGTAGCGACCGTCTCCTCCCGAAACCACCATATGCACTGGAACGAGATCGATCTGACCTTCTTCGGCGTCGCTGCGGAACGCAGTGATGACTCTGAGCCCGAGGTCCTGCGCGCGCAGCACGTAGTAAACGGTCGTCGTGACGGGCAAGAGTGCGTCGGGGTCGAGGGGCAATCGACCCAGAAGATTGGGCACAAACTGGCCGACGATGGCTTCGATGTTGAGATAATCCGAAACGGCCAGCTGTCCTGTGACCGCCAGAACGGCTGCATTCTCATCGACCTCGATCACCTCATATTCATCGGGGTCGAGCGTGAGACCTGCGTTCACGAAGAGGCAGATTTCTCCGAGAATATCCTGCCCGCTTCCTCCTTCGAGATAGGCTGCATCGAGAACATTGCCGCCGTAGGGACAGGGATTCATCACGCGGTCGTCAGCTTCGATCAGAAAGCGCGCGCGGTCGTTCTCGAGGATCCAATCGCCCACCTTGCCGTGGGCGATATCACCGTCGATCAATTCGCTTTCGTCTTCGACCTGAAAGACTCGTACGGCACCCTCGGACGACTCGGCGAGAGCGTCGCTGAGATCGACCTCGACACGATCCCCAGGATTGACGATCTCTGGAAGATCCGGCGCGAGGTCTGCAGCCCCCATATCGTCCATCGTGACGAGGTCGGGACCGGTGTCCTCGAAGGGAACCAGGGGCAAGGTGTTGGAGTCGTCTGCACATGATGAGAGGACGACCCCAAGAGTGGCCAGGATACAAACACGTGACAATTTCATAACGGGATTGTAACGCAAGAGTCGTCCCGACACGAAATCGAGTCTCGTCTATTCTTCGTCGCGCAGAAAGACCAGATTGTCCCCTTCCGAGCGCTCTTCGCTGAAGTAGTAGCCATCGACGTCGAATGCCTTGAGGTCATCGACGGTCTTGCAATGGTTCTGGACCATGAAATTGGTCATGTAGCCGCGCGCCCGCTTGGCGTAGAAGCTGACGATCTTGTATTTGCCCTTCTTCTCGTCGAGAAAGTCGACCTTGATCACGCGTCCTTCGAGCGTGCTCTGGTCGACCGACTTCCAGTACTCATTTGATGCCAGGTTGACGATGATCTCATCGCCCTGCTTTTCGAGCGCTTCGTTGAGGTTCTCGGCGATCTTCGAGCCCCAGAACGCATAGAGCCTGTCACCTCTGGGATTTTTGAGCCGAGTGCCCATCTCGAGCCGATACGGTTGCATCAGGTCGAGCGGCCGCAAGACTCCGTAGAGGCCCGATAAAATCCGCACGTGGTCCTGGAGGTAATCGAAGTCGTTCTCGTCGTATTCATCGAGTTCGAGATCCCGATAGACGTCTCCTTTGAATGCAAAGATCGCAGGACGAGAATTACTGGGACTGAACGGTGTCTCAAACGACTCGTATCGACCATGATTCAGGATCGCGAGCTTTTCACTGATGCTCATCAGGTCTTCGAGGTCGTCGACGTCGTAGTCCTTCAAAATATGTACGAGCTCACCGGCTTCATCGAGAAAGTCGGGCTCTGTGTAGGTCTCGATGGGTAGCTCGGAGTCGTAATCGAGAGTTTTCGCAGGTGATAGGACGGCAATCATGTCTCAACTCCTCATCAAAAGAGATTATTCGGTGAACTAACGGAATTACCAGGGAATCTCAACGCCCTTCCACTCCCAGAACTTGCCCGACTCCTCCAGGCCCGCGTCATCGATGACGTCCAGAAGACCGTCGACACTCGTCTCGGTGTCAATGAGCGCATTCGGTCCTCCCATGCGGGTTTGAACCCAGCCCGGATGCATCGTGATGACGGTGAACCCGTCGCTCTTCAGATCGTTTGCGAGCGAGCGGGTCGCCATGTTCAGGGCCGTCTTGGACATGCGGTATGGATATGATCCGCCGCTACCGTTGTCCGCGATCGAACCCATCTTGGACGACATGTTGATGATCTTCCCGGCGCCTGCGATCTGCGGCAGCAGTGCCTGAGTGACGCGCAGGGTTCCGAGAACATTCGTCTCAAAATCGCCTCGCATCGCTTCGAAATCGAAATCGCCAATGCCACCGCCGTGCGAGAGGCGCCCGGCGTTGTTGATGAGTACGTCGATTTCGGTGCCTGCGATTTGTTCTGCAAATTTCGAGACGCTCTCGTCGTCGGTGATGTCGAGGGCTGCGACACGAACCCGACCTTCGGACGACTCGGCGACCTCTTGAAGCTCGGTTGCCGATTCCGGGTCGCGAGCGGTCGCGACCACGTCGTCGCCGCGCGCCGAAAGCTTTTTCACAAATTCGAGTCCGATGCCTCGATTGGCTCCTGTAATGACATATTGCATGGGTTGGTCTCCAAAATTTTGGCGGTCGAAAATTTGCCACTCGTGTACGCCTCGATAGGCTGATCGGGTCGGTGGCACGCAGATCTGGGATGCAGAAGGTGAACACAACGATTCTGAAACAAAGCAAGAGATGGGTTCTCGCACTGGTGATCTTTGCGATGGCCTGCGCGACGCAGGCGCGCGAGGTCGAATGGTCGGCCGGCGAGAACGAACGTTCCTATCCGCTCGACGCCGAAATACGAGACGTCGGCCCCGGAAAGCTACAATGTCCAGTCGTGCAGGTCCTCGACTACGAAGGGATCGTTGCGCGATACGAGCCGGCCGTGCGCGTGAATCCGTTCTTCCGCGAACGCTTGCAGCAGTTCGAGCTGGTCGTTCGCGAGGTCGCCATGGATCATTTCGACACGAGCGACGTGACCATCAAGCACTGGGGTACTCACAACTGCCGGCGAATCGGAGGTCGGAACAAGCTGAGCGAGCATGCGTTTGCCAACGCGATTGACATCTCAGCCTTCGAGGTCGCCGGAGAATCCATCGTGATCGAAAAGCACTGGTGGTCGACCGATGAACGGGCCCGGTTTCTACATGATCTCGTCATGCGACTGGCGGCCCGTCCCGACATCTTTCGGGGCATGCTCGGCCCGGGCGAGCCGCGACACGAAGACCATTTTCACTTCGATGCCGCGCCCTACCGATATATCAATGTCGCTGTTCCCGATTGAGACTCAAGGCTCTCTATCGGTCCGACTGAGATTTAGATCCAGAACCCCGAGCGTCCGTTGCAAGATTACAGCATTCGGTGAATGCTGAGGCTGTGTGATCACAACTCGGGAATACCTATGAAGAAATCAGCGCGAATCGTGGCTGTCCTCATCGCTCTATGCGTTGCAGGATGGGCGACTTCATGTGGTTCCAAGTCTTCGGACGAACCGCCGAAAGAGACGACTGCGGGAGAGACCGAAGAGGCGCCTAACCCGGCGACGCTCGAAGGCTTTCAGCCCGTCGAAGACGGTAGCAAGACTTCTGAGATGACGGTGGTGCTCGAGGATGGCTCGCCACAGGGCGGCTCAGATTTCGTGGCCCTCGAACGTCCTGAGACCAGGGAACTTTCGACCCAACGCACGTCGGCTCTCCTCGCGCGAATGAGCGACCTCAAGACCGAAGCCGACGACCGCAAGGACTTCGCGAAACGCGAAAAATCGATGCCGCCACCCAGGACAGGTGAAACCATCGAGAGCAGCTTTCCGCCGAAATCGCAGCGCGATCGCCCCGACGATGTAGAGGTCGATGCGGACGCCCCCCTCGAGGTGCTTCGATACGCACCCGATGGCGAAGTGCCCATCGCCCCCAAATTGAGTGTGACCTTCAATCGCCCGATGGTCGCGGTGACCTCGCATGACGACACCATCAAAGACGGGGTACCCGTCGAATTCGAGCCCCAACCCGAGGGGCAGTGGCGATGGATTGGTACGAAGACCCTGCTCTTCGAGCCCGCCGAAGAACGAATGCCGATGGCCACACGCTACAAGGTTCGCGTGCCCGAAGGTACGAAGTCGGTCAACGGGCAGACCCTCGAAGAAAGCCTGAGCTTCGAATTCGAAACACCGCCACTTCGGTTGAAGGGTACATGGCCCAACTACGGCACACACGGGCTTGAGACCGTGATCTTCCTCGCCTTTGATCAAGAGATTGACCCCGGCGAAATCATCAAACACATCGAGCTTCGCAGTGCGCAGAACGAGCCGATCCAGGCGCGACTCGCCACCGAGTCTGAGATCGAGGGTTTCAGCCAGGTCGAAGCCATGACCCAGAATCTGCCCGAGAACCGATGGATCGCCGTCCGGGCGCCTGGAAAATTGCCGTATAACACTACGATCTCGGTCGTGGTCAAAGAGGGAGCACCTTCGGCCGAAGGACCGCTACGAACCGAATCTGAGCAATCCTTTTCGTTTCAAACCTATGGTCCACTCGAGGTCATCGAGGATCGATGCGGCTGGCGCGGCGAGTGTAAACCCGGGCATACGTTCAGTTTTCGACTTTCGAATCGACTCGATCCAGAAGCGTTTGATTCGAGCCTCGTGCGCGTCGAACCCGACTACCCGGCTCGCACCGTCAGCTACGCGGGCGACTGGATCACCGTCGGAGGCATGAAGCCTGGCCGAAAGAATTACGAAGTGACACTATCGAGAGAGATCACAGATGAATTCGGACAGAAGCTGGGTGACGACAAGTCGTTTTCATTTGATGTCGGAGGTGCCGACCCGGCGCTCTACGCAACGAGCGGAAACTTCGTCGTCCTCGACCCGAGCGACGACACGCCAGGCATGACGATCTTCACGACCAACTACGAGAGTGTTCGCCTGGTCGCACGCCAAGTCAAACCGGCCGATTTTGGCTCGTACCTCGAGTGGCTTCGCGACTATCGATATGACGGAAAACAGCAGAAGTCGCCTCCTGGCAAGGTGGTGATCGAACGAACGGTGAATATCGAGGGCGTGCGAGACGACCTCACCCAGACCAAACTCGACCTGAGCAAAGGCCTGAACGCGAGCGGACACGGAAATCTCGTCGTCGAAATCAGCGGGGGCGAAGTCACCAAAGGGGCGGCAGCTCCCCGATACGAGCCGAGGGTGCGCACGTGGATTCAGTCGACCGATATCGCGCTCGACGCGTTCGTCGACCACAGCGAATTCATCGCCTGGGCCAGTGACCTTGCAAGCGGCGAGCCCATCGAGGGCGTTATGCTCGAACTCGCCCACGCCAACGTCAGCGCCGAATCAGGGCGAGATGGAACGGCGACGCTGGATCTTCCCGCGAGCACCGATGGCAAACCGGGCATGCTCGTCGGCCGTAAAGGCGATGACGTCGCATTCTTGCCGCGAAGCGCTTACTCACCGCACTCCGCTGGATTCAGGCGCAATTCGCAGTCGACCGCGTTGAAGTGGTTCGTCTTCGACGATCGCGGCATATACAAGCCCGACGAAGAGGTGCACCTCAAAGGTTGGGTCCGCAATGTCGACTTCAGCGAGGGCGGTGGTGTCGGACTCGCCGGAGTCGAACGTTTTGATTGGACCGTCTTCGGGCCGCGCAACAACGAACTCGCCAAAGGGAAAGCCGAAGCGACCCAGCTCGGCGGATTCGACTTCAAGTTCAAGTTGCCCAAGACGCCGAACCTTGGGCGCGCGCGAGTCCGTATCAACACCTCGGGGGGCTCGTTCACCCATGTATTCGAGATTCAGGAATTTCGAACCCCAGAATTCGAGGTCACCGCCAGTGCAGGTGAAGGCCCGTTTTACGCAGACGAAGTTGCTCGAGCAACGGTCGAGGCCAAGTACTATGCGGGTGGCGCGCTCCCGAACGCCGATGTGAACTGGAACGTGCGCTGGACCCCTGCGTCGTTCACGCCTCCCGACCAGGGGGAGTATACC